>JAGADS010000123.1 GCA_017613485.1 Treponema sp. | reverse complement strand
GAACATAGCTGTATTCAACGTGCTGATTACGGCAAGCATTGAAACTACCGACATCCAGATTGTTCCGGCGTTACCCAGAAGCAATGACCCGTATAATATATGTGGAACTGTACTCTCTCCCAGTTCTGACCACTCTGTATAATTCTTGAAGCCGATTGTCATAAGGATCTGCATTACAAGAATGATTACAAGGCTCAATACCATTCCTATTGGAACTATCTTCCTGGAATTCTTTACGTTTGGTGAAATTGGAACGATGAACTCAACACCAATGAACAGGAAGAATGCGAGTCCCAGAAGTGAAAGTGTATCCGAAAAATTCTCACTGAGGACTGAAGGCTGCTCAATAAGGGTATCCGGATTTACCTTGATGCATCCAAGTATTCCCATGATGACAAGCGAGATAATCAGACCGTAAGCAACTACGTTCTGAATCTTTGCAAACATGTCAACTCCAAAAAGGTTCAGGACAAACAGAACGACAATCAGTATAATCGACCATATTGTTGGTGAGACAGGAATGCCTGGAAGAACTGTGCTCAACGTGTTTCCAAACATGGCTGCCTCAGAGCTTCCCAGTATAAGCTGACAGCATATGAAACCACCCATGTTCGTGATGATTGTGATGAATGGTCCGCAGCTTGCCAGAGTAAACTGTGCCAGGCCTCCTGTAAGGTTCGGCATGAGTGCATTCAACTCGCAAATCGAAAGTGCCGTAAGAATGTTAAATGCACACGCAATGGACATTGTTATGATGAACGGTAAACCAAGTATGCTGGCGCCCTGCCCGATTGAAAGCAAGCAGCTTGTTGCAACAATCAGGCCAACGCCTGTAGCAATGACACTTGGCAAACCTAATCTCTTTTGATCTGCCATTTTATCATCCCTCCTACTTTTCGCCGGATATCAGGGCATCCATGCCTTCTTCGCCTGTACGTACACGGACAATGTTTGTAACATCAGAGACGAAAATCTTTCCATCGCCGATGTGACCTGTATAAAGCTCCTTCTTCAGGAATTCTATAAGATCCTCAACCTCGCTGGTCGGAAGCACAATCATGACGACTTCCTTTGGCAGCAGCTGAATGTCTTTCTTTGATTCAACCTCAAACTCCTGCGTTCCGTGCTGAACTCCACATCCAAGGACCTGATAAACTGTCATACCTGAGATATGAAATTTTCCAAGTGCACTCTGAAGTGCTGTAATCTTTGAAATACCAGTAATAACTTCTACACGACTGAACTTTTCCATAGTAAATTCTCCTTTCTGTTTCTACTTTAATTCTGGTGTTTCCCAGAGGTTCAACTTTGTACCGATTCCCTTTGCCAGAGCATTGCGGTAAACTATCGTTCCCCAGGCAACATCCTCAACCGGCATACCGCCAATCGAATAAACGACGATTTCTTTTGGATCACGATGAACCGGAATCTTTCCCGTAAGAACATCACCCAGATCATCAATCTGCTCGCGCTTCATTTTTCCTTCTGCAATCAGGTCCTCAACATGAACTGCCGGAATCGGAACAGTCTTGAATGCTTCCGGGGCATATTCTTCTTCCCATGCCTCGTACAATGCAATGTTGTCTGTGACTGTCCTTGCCCTGTTGATGATAAAGTCGTCATCAAATCTAAGGGCCGCAGTTGAACTGATGATTGCACCCGGCTTGATCCAGTCTTCCTTGATGTAAGGATAGATGCTGGTGTCTCCTGTTGTCGGGGTAGAAGTGCTCACGGAAACGATGTCAGCGTCCTTGCATGCCTCTTCAATCGAATCGACGGCATAGATTTCCTTTACGGTCGGATAATCCTTCTTTGCATCCTCAATGAATTTCTCCAGGCTTGCTTTTCCACGACCCTTTACTTTGATCACTTCGATTCCGGGACGAACAGCCATTGCCGCCGCCAGTGCAGTTTTGCTCATTACACCGGGACCTACAACACCGATGACCTTTGAATCTTCCGGAGCAAAATACTTGTATCCCACTCCAGGAACAGCACCGGTTCTGTATGCCGAAAGAATGTTTGCACTCATGTAAGCCAAGGGAGCACCGGTATCCTTGTCGTTCAAGGTCAGCATCAGAATTGAACGTGGAAGACCCTTCTCCTTGTTCTCGCAGTTTGAGCCATACCACTTCATTCCTGCCATATCAAATTTGCCACCAAGATATGCAGGCATTGCCATAAAGCGACGGTCTGGACCATCAACCGGCATTTCAGGAAAAGGAGAACTGGGCGGGAACGTTACCATTGTTCCATGGGAGTTTCCATTTGCTCCACCCATTCTATAATTTCCTGCTTTCATCAGCTTAAACATCTCTTCCATTGCCTCAATGCAGCCTTTCATGTCTTTTACACCAGCCGCAATCATGTCCTGTTCGTTCAGGTACAAAAAATCAATTTTTGGATATCCCATAATCATACCTCCTTCAAACAAAAAAAAGACGTCGAACTTCATTAGAAATCCAACGCCTTTGTTTCATTTGATTCATTGATTCAGAGTTTACAGAATTATGAATTTTATAAATTGTAAAAATTGGAACAAGTCTTTCAGCTATACATTTTTAATTGAATCGGTGTATTTCCTTTGTTCTACTTCCTGGGTGTACTCCTTTGGGGTCTTGCCGGAGAACTCCTTGAACTCATGAATAAAATGTGCCTGGTCATAGAAATTGTATTCCGAAGCTATGCTTGTGAAATTCTCTGAGATGCCCTTGTTCAAGTCTGAAAGAAGAAATTGAAACTTGACTGTGCTGCATAGTTGTTTTGCGCTTAATCCAAGTTCCTTCTCAAAAATCTTGTTGATGTATCTTGATGAATATCCTGCCAGATCCTCAAGCTCGCTGACTCTTACCATGCCCTTTCTCTGGATGATTAAATCTGATATCTGCCTGAACAAATCTGTTTTTGCATCGTCCTTTCCTATGTCCTGAAACTTTGAGTATTCCTGAAGGAAAGTGTACATCCATGAGTTGAAATCTTTCTGCATGCCCATTGTCCTGCAGAATTCTTTTGTGGAAGGAAGGTCGTCCAAGATGATGATTTTACCTATGATGTCCTTGGGCTGATATTCCTTGACGAATTTCGTGACGCTTGGTTGAAGCCTTACTCCAAAATAATCCGCGTTTGCCTTTACCGAGAATGTTCTTTTTTCTACGGTGATTCCGATTAAATGTGTCCTTACAGTTTCATTCCTGTATTCAAAAATCAAATTGCTGCAGCTGTCCACCAAAAGAGGTACTGTAATGTCCTGTGCGGTTTTGTTGGAAAAGCTGAAGAAATGTGATATTCCGTTTTCAATAAGAATGTGCTGGCAAAAGTCATTTGCTTCCATTACAAAATACGGCTGAATGGAAATCAGTTTTTCCTTGTGTTTTTCCTGCATGAAAGACCCCGGTGATAACAGAATAAAAAAAAGACGCAGTGATCCATGACAAGAATCATGCACCATTGCGTCTCTACGCCTATTATGGAGGAAAATCGCAATTTTGTCAAACTGTATACGCGGTATTATTTGGCGGGCCTGAACCTGTCGTATCTAAGCGGACTTATATCGGCAGGACATGAGCCTGTGCAAATCAATTCGGCGATATTGTATGCGGCGGCAGGTCCTATTCCAAAACCATGACCTGTGAATCCACATTCAATATAAAGTCCCGGAACTTCATCGCACTTTGACACGGTGGCAACAGCATCTACTGAGAAATCCGCATAACCGCCCCAGGCACGGACAATCTTGGCATTCTCCAGCATTGGGAAATACCCGAGGATTCCACGGCTTGTGGCACTGACCATGCTTGAGCCGACCAGCGGATACGAATCGTCAATCCTTGAGGGACACTCATCAAAACCGTCGGTGCCTCCCATGACAAACGAGCCGTGCTTTGTCTGGTGACCGTAGAAATCTGCCATTGCCGTACCGAGCATCTGCCTGAACATCTGTGGTTCCGCTTCCGTTACAAGACATGTTAGCGCATGCTTTTTCATCGGAATTGTGATGCCGACTGTTTCCAAAATTGCATTGCTTTCGTAACCGGCCGCAACAACTACAGTATCTGCCTCAAATACCTGCTCAGGCGTTTGTACTCCGCTGATCTTTCCTGCCTTTGTGATGATTCTTGTAACCGGTGCTCCAGTTATAAAATCCACGCCAAGCTCACGTGCCTTCTTGTAATACCCCAGGGTTGTAGTAAGGGGATTTGCGTGACCGTCAGTAGGACACCATGATGCGCATGTAACCTCATCACTCAGATATGGATTGATTTTCTTTACTTCCGCCGCATCAATCATCTTGACTTCGACACCGCAGGCATTGGCTCCGTCTGCAAGCTTCTGTAGAATTGCCCTGTGCTGCTCGTTTTTGCCAAGACGCAGGTTTCCTTCCTGAGTGTATTCTGTATCAACACCAAGTTCTTCGCTTAGTGTGGGCCAGATGTTCTGGACGCCCCATTTCATCAGTGGCAGTTCCTTTGGATTACGGCCTGATTGACGGACACCACCGCCGTTTCGTGATGAGCCACCGTTTCCGATAAAGTCGCTCGCTTCAAGGACGATAACGCTCTTTCCCTTTTTGGCAAGATAATAAGCGGTTGCGTTTCCAACAATTCCCGCACCTATTACGATTATGTCAGCCTTTGTCATCATGTTACAATACCTCCGAAGCAAGTGTCTTCATTTCTGTGGGTCTGATTGGTCCACGGCTTGTGGCAGGTGCAATTGTCATGGGGTTTGCCTTTTGTTCCGCCGCAACAATTCCCTTTACAAGTCTTGAGCAGGTCTGTCCCTGGCATAGTCCCATACCGGCCCGCAGATAGCGTCTGATTTCCTGCATGGTAAACATTCCGTCATGAACTGCTTTTCTTATCTCACCCTTTGTTATTTCCTCGCAACGGCAGATTATCATGTCGTCGTCTTCCATTGGAATAAAATCACCTATATCTTTGCTTCTGTCATTCATCATTTTGCTTACTCCTTTACCAGTTTCCAGAATCTTGCCTTGTAGCCGAATTCATTAGGAACTTTCATTGTCAGAAGATGTGTATGGTCAAATACAGTCGCACTCTTTACGCTGACAATCTCCGCATCACAAAGAATCTCTCCGCTCCGGCTAAGTGCCTTTCCCACGGTTCCCTTTTCCGGCAGAGGAAGGAATTCGTAGGGGAGGGTAATGCTGGTAAATCCCGGCTCAAAATCTTCGTGTACAAGAAAGATTGCCTGACCTGAACAGCTTGCAACACACATGCCGCATCCTGAGCATCCGCAGTTTTCTGGAAGGACCGTAGGAAGGGATGTAATGCAGGCCCCGATCTTGATGCAGTTTTTCTTGCAGGCATCCTGACATGGATTGCACGGAATGTTCTGTGTGCATTCAATTACCGGATGAATTCCCTTTTGATGCGTTACACCTGGATACTGTTCAATTTCTTCGTCTGAAACAAATCCCTTTGTCAAAAGATTCATGGAGACCGGAATTCCTTCGTCCGTTTTTTCTATCAGCTTGCCACGATTTGACGGAGCGAACATTCCCTGACGCAGACTGTCCAGATCCTTTGCATAAAGCGCCTCGGTATCCTTCATGATATATTCCTCGGTATATCCAAGCTTATATGCTGCCCTGAGACCTGCCATGCGTCCCTTTATCATTGCTGAGCTTGCCTCTTCAATTCCGCTCACATCACCCGCTGCAAAAAGACATTCAACAGAAGTCTCTCCATATTCGTCAACAATCGGGACCTGTCCGCCGCGACGAGGATTATCTTCCATCTTGCAACCGCTCATCTTCAAAAGCTGGCTCATCGGTGAAAGTCCTACGGCAACACAGACTGTATCAACATCGAACTTTATCTCAGTTCCAGGAATGATCTTAAAGTGCTCGTCTACCTTTCCGATTTCAACACCTTCAACTTTTTCCGTACCGATGACCCGCTTAATCGTGTAACCCAGATAGAAGGGAACGCCTGTCCTTGCAACCTTTGCGGCATGAACACCGTAACCGCCGATCCGTGGAGCAGCATCAACCAGAGCGACGACCTCACATCCGGCCTGAAGCAGCTGAAAACTTACGACTAAACCGACGTTACCGCTACCGAGCATCAATATCTTTTTGCCAGGTCTCACCCCATGCAGGTTCATCATGGTCTGTGCCGCACCCGCACCTATAACACCTGGGAGAGTCCAGCCTTCAAACGGAACCATATTCTCTGCGGCACCGGTTGCAATGATTACACTGTCACCCTTGTAATGCTGAATTGCTCCGTCATGGTTTACTGTAAGTTCCTTGTTTTCAAAAATACCTGTTACAGTTGCATTCAGCATTACCTGTACTCCAACTTCCGACGCTTCCTTTAAAAGTTCCTCACCGATGTTGAATCCCCTGATCTTTGCCTTGTG
>JAGADS010000122.1 GCA_017613485.1 Treponema sp. | reverse complement strand
TTATCTGCGAGATTTCAGTCTGCCTTTTCCAGCGGAAGGATTTGTTCGAATGGTTTGCAGGAAGTCCGCCTGAAAAAGTTCTTGCTGTCAGTAATTTACAACCGGAGCTGGGGTTATGAAATTATTTTGGACAGTAGTGATGTTTTTACCATTTTTTTGAATTACCTCGTTTTTCAGTCCTCTTTTTTACTTAATAAATCCAGATCAAGGTTATAAAAAGAAAGTTCTCTGTACACTTCCCTTTTGCCTTCTTTTTGAACCTGTCGGAAATTCCGACAGGTTGACGATTCATCAAGCTCCCCTTAAACAATATTAATCCTCTCTCCTTCATGTTGTTTTTTCTTTGTTTTTCTTTCGTATGAAAAGACTGTGAAAGGCAGGTGCTTTAAATGTTTAATATAAGGTAAACAAATGATTGAGGAAGCACTGTAATGCAGGCGGGGTTCGGGACGAGCATACATTTGTACGGAGCGAGCACAGCGAGTCAAATACCTTATACCGCACATCATGTAGGCTTGGCCCGGTTCCCGCCGGGAATGGAAGGGCTTCATCAATAACTATTTTAATATTTTAAGTTTTCTAAATCTCTGCACCTGCCTTTCAATCTTTATATACAAAAGTCGCCCGTTAAGCGACCACCAGGCTACCTCTTGACTGTATATTTATGGAAGTACATTAAAGGAGGTTTAGAAGATGGAATAGAAAAGTCTTAGTAAATGATTTAGAAATTTGGCCAACGATTAGGTTATTTTTGACAGAAAATAATATGCATGTTATAATTTTTTTTGCAGTAAAGGGGTTTTATGCAATATACAGTATTTAACAGTAAAGGTTTTGAAGATTATAAAAGCTGGCTCCGCGAAGATAGATCAAAATATGAAAAAATAAACAATCTAATTGCATCGATACAACGAGACGGCCCTCTTAACGGACTAGGAAAACCCGAAGTTCTAAAAGGAGATTATAAAGGAAATTATTCTCGTCGAATAGATGACAAAAACCGTTTAATCTACCAATACCAAAAAAATGAAAAAACAGGAGATTCAAATACTGTAATAATCGGATGTAAAGATCACTATCGTGGACAAACTCAAAAAGAAAAACTAATAAGTATGATTACGATAACAGATTAAAACAAAAGCAGGAGAAATAAGATATGAACTCAGATGAGATTTTAAAGAAATACAAAGATGAACTAGAGGCCAAGCAGAAGATTTATGATAACATTTTATCTGAATGGGGTGCTTACTTCTTTTATGAAAAACACATTGAAGAGCGTGAAAATTGCATGCAACCGCAATGGAATGTATAAATAAACTTCTTTCACCTGAATTAAAAGTTTTCCTGCGAAATTTGTGTTCCAATAAATTGGGATATCCGGATGAAGTAATCTTTTATAAAGCATTCGGAGATAATCCAGAAGTTGGAAAATCTGTAAGCAAGTCAGAATTGGAACAAAAAGGTATAGATGTAACCGAATTTGAAAAAATGCTCGATTATTGGAACTGGGAAGGCAACTGTGTGGAGAAACAGAATAGCAATGGTGAGGATTATTACTATCTTGATTCTTTATGCGAAAGAGCAGATGTTACTTCGGAAGAGGAGAAGGAACGTTTAAATTCCTCTGTCGAATTAAAACTTGCCATTCTTGACAAAGCAGAACGATTGAATGAAGATCCTGATAAATATCTTGTATTAATAGATGATATATTATTAGGCATAACTCCTCAAAGATTGAAAGAGAAGAAACTAATTGATGTTGTAAAAGAAATAAACGATAAAGTAAAAGATGGTTCTATTTCTCTTTCCAAAGAAGCTCTCGACTGGTTAAAGACTGCAAAAATAAAATATGGTATATCATAAGGAAAAAGATTATGAATTTTGTAGAATTATGGAATGAAATTGTCTCTGAATACAATGATAATTTAAATTGCAAAGAAGAAATTATTCAAAAGTCATGGGAAATATTATTCAAACTATGTTTTGGATATCAAAAAACTGAAATAGATTCCCAGCGTCCTGTTCAAATGGGTGTTGCAACCAAGCGGGCAGATATCGTAATAAAAGACGGTAATTCAGATTTATTTGTTGTTGAACTAAAACGCCATATGCTCCATGAAGGACAAGAACAGCTCTTCAGTTACTTGAACCAGCTTAAAATAGATTTGGGAATCCTTGTCTGTGACAAACTATATATTTACGATTATAATTATACTTCCAAAGGCAATACATACTCCTTTCTTGAAATTCCATTCACACCGGATAATCCAAATGGTAGCCGTTTTGTTGAACTGTTTTCAAAAGACAATTTTGACAAGCAGAAAATCAGGGATTTCATAAAAGAAAGCAACGACAAGAAAAATGCTGAAAGTGAAATAAAGAACGAGCTTTCTGCAAATCTAATCTCAGAATTATTGAAAAAGTATTTTTCAGAAAAGTATCCGGGAGTCAATATAGAAAGGGTGCTTTCGGACTATAACATTTCCATCACAAAAAAATCCGCCATGACTTCTCATGTAGTTCCTGTGGCAATTTCACCGATTCTGAAATCAACATTCGTACCTTCTCAATCAGCCTTTGGAACAAAAGATGCAACCCAGTACATGATCAACGGCTCCCCAACTGGCGGAAAAGGCCCCACTGTATACGCTACAGTAAAACTATATGTGGATACCCACAACGGTATTTCATTCAGCGAACTTCAAAACGCCTTCCCAGATTACCTGGCAAAACCTGGATTCGGGAAAATGATAAGGCGGATAGAAGATGTAACACAAAAAGAATGGTCTGGAAGCCGTTACAACAAACATCCGATAATCCTGTCCGATGGCACCCAGATAGTGGTTACCAACCAGTGGAACCTGAACAATATGAGCACTTTCCTCGCAGGAGCCGCAAAACTTGGCATTGATATAAACCCCCTTTAATCCATTTACATCTCCCACCAAAAAAAATCTCCCTAACCACCAAAAGTCGCCCGTTAAGCGACCACCAGGCTACCTCTTGACTGTATATTTATGGCAGTACAGTGAAGGAGGTATCCATGGATTATCAGAGTCTTTTGCTGGGGGCTTATGAGGAGCCTGAAATTCAAGAGGAAGAAAGGGTGGTCATCGAAAATCCATACGACGGTGACTCTTGTGCAGGTCGTTCCGCGGACAGGACATACGATTTGAGCGTGCTGAACACTTCCATTCCGGCTGGGGAGCTTGTGGAGATGGTTCAAAACGCAATGGCCAATGACCGAAGGAACAGGGGCGGGCCCAGGGGAATAAGGATGCTCTTTTACGGTGTGAGCGGAGGAGGAAAGTCTAGGCTTGCGCATTACATTGCCGACTCGATAGGAAAGAAAGTCATTTCTAAAAATGCGTCGGACATTTTTGCAATGTATGTCGGCGAAAGTGAAAAGAACATCGCAAGGGCATTTTCTGAGGCTGAGGACAAGGGCTGCGTCTTGCTTTTTGATGAGGTGGATTCTTTTTTCCGTGAACGCTCTTATGCCACACAACGCTTTGAGATTACTGAGACGAATGAATTCCTTACCCAGATGGAAAACTACGGGGGCATTGTAATCTGCACCACTAACTTCCGCGAAATCATGGACAGGGCGATGCAGAGGCGGTTTCACATCATGGTTGAATTCAAGGCTCTTGACGATGAGGGGGTTGAAATTCTGCTGGATAAGTTTTTTCCACAGTTTGATTTTTCGGAGGAACAGCTGGGGCGGCTCTGCAGATATGAAAGCGCGACTCCGGGTGATTTCGGAAACATTCATTCCAGGCTCAGGTTCCTGGCTCCGGAAAAAGTGAATGCCGAATACGTCATTCAGGAGCTGTGCAGGTGTCAGGAAGAAAAGCAGTGCGGAAGGAAGACGGTTGGATTCATGCGCTGATCATGTGAGCGGAATGATTTAAATGACACAAGGAGGAAGATTATGGATAAATACAGAAAGATTTATTTGTTCGCCCTGGAAATTGGAAAGGGTCTCTGTGAAAATGGCCTGCTGGACGAAATCTTGAAGACGGTAGCCTGTGTCCGTGAAAAAGTGTTTAGGCAATACGGTGTGGTAATTCCCGCCGTTAACGTGAGGGAAAACAAAGGCCTGAAGCCGCTTGAATATGTGATTAAAGTCTCTGACATTCCCACGTCCCGCTATGAGCTCAAGGAGAATTCCGTCCTGATTATTGAAAACAAGAAGGTGAAATCCAGAATGAGGGGAAAATCCACCAGAGAGCCGGCCTTTAACATGCCTGCCCTTTGGATTCCCGCAGAAAGAAAGTCGGTGGCGGAGGAGAGGGGTTATGTTGCGGCACTGCCACGAATCATAATCAGGAACCATCTTTTTGAAATCGTAAGGGAAAACCTTAGCCGTGTCATTACCACCCAATATGTAAAGGAACTGATGGAAGAGGTCGCTGTGGAAAACGAGGCCCTATGCAGTCAGATAGCCCGCAAGCTGGAAAAAAACACTTTGGCGGTTGTAAAGAATATACTCATCTACCTTTTAAGGGAAGGGATTGGCATCACGGACATCATCACCATTCTGGAAGAAATTGCGGATGACGGGGAAGTTGAGGACATTCGCCTTGCACTGGCACCACGAGCTGTAGCCCCCTTGCTTAAGGATGGAAAGCTGAGGGTTGTCTTTCTTGGCAGGAATTTTACCAGCTACCTATATGAAAACTCAAAAAGCATCTTCAATCATTCGCCTGACGGTGAAGTGCTGGCTGCCTTTAAAGAGGAACTGTCTTTCGTAATCAGAAAATCAAAATCAATGCCCGTCGTCATTTGCCGAAGTGAGCTCCATCGTGAGGCGGAGGTCTACATCAAGTATTTATGCGGCTTTAAGGATCTTAGGCTGCTGACCGATGAGGAGTTAAAGTATGCGCTGGACCGGTTGAATTTCTGCCTTGATGTGGGAAAGACTCCGTCGGTTGGAGACCTTTCTGTCTGCGGTGTGGAGCTGGATTGCGTTGGAGAAGTCAAGCCGCACGAAAAATATCCTTCTGGACCCTACAGGCAGCTTCAAAACCAACTACTTTCCATACTGGATAAAATGCAGCCGAAGGAACGTGAGGTTCTTGCCATGCGTTTCGGACTTAACGGAAACTCAAGCCATTCTTTGGAGGAGGTGGGGCTTTCCTTTGACATTTCCCGTGAGCGTATCCGCCAAATCGAAGCCAAGGCCCTGCTTTTGATAAAGAGGAGTTCCTGAGCGGCCGGCGTGGAAGGAAAATATGGGGAAGAACAATTCACCACATCGTACTCGCATTGGGAATCATGACAGGCGGCAACCGTCTCATTCCATCCATGCAAAAGGCGGCACAGGAATACACCAGGCAGACAGGCGACAGGAACATAAGCACATTCAGCTTTACGTCCCAGACACAGGAGGAAGGCTTTGGTTCAGACTTTCATCCCTCAGAAGCAACGCAAACCCGCTGTGCCCTGGAGTTCACGAAATTCCTGAGGGAGAAAATGGGGAAAGACCTCGGAATTTTGTAGACCATTCATTGCCCGATCAAGCAGTTTATTCCGCACCCTCCTTTACTTCTTTGGATCCTTCGTCCTGATATTCCGGGAAGGCGGAAAGCATGGGCTCCTTGTCCTTTCCGTGAAGTTTCCTGTCCACGTAATTCTTGGTGATTTTTGCCACAAGAGGACTTAGAGAAAGAACGCCTATCAAGTTTGGAATCATCATCAGGCCGTTAAAGGTATCGGAAAGATCCCACGCAAGAGAAAGACTCATTGTTGAGCCAAAGAATATAATCACGACAAAAATTGTCTTGTAGATTATCTGTGTCTTTTCGCCAAAAAGATACTGCCATGCCGTCGCACCGTAATGACTCCAGCCAAGTACTGTGGAAAATGCAAAGAGAAGTATCGCAATTGCAATGAACTTAGGTCCGAATGTTCCAAAAACCGTGGCAAAGGCCTCACCAACAAGACCAGATCCTGCACTTGAAGAAATCATCTGTCCTGTCTCAAGGTCAACAAGTCCAGTAGAAAGCACCGCAAAGGCTGTCAGTGAGCAAACAACGATTGTGTCCGCAAAGACCTCAAAGATGCCCCACATTCCCTGACGTACAGGTTCCTTGACATTTGATGATGAGTGAACCATAACAGAAGATCCAAGACCTGCCTCGTTGGAGAAAGCGCCCCGCTTAAAGCCCCATGTTATAGCTTTCTGAAGGCCATAGCCCACAAGACCGCCGGCAGCAGATTTAGCCGCAAATGCCCCCTTGAAGATGGCCCTGAATACCGCGGGAACAGCAGAGATGTGAGTGAAAAAGATTACCAGTGCTCCAATGATATAGATTATCGCCATGAAGGGAACAAGTTTCTCTGTTACGGATGCAACTCTCTTGAGTCCTCCCAAAATTACGATTGAGGCGATTATAACGAGAGCAATTCCACATATCCATGTCGGAACTCCAAAAGCAGATTCCATGTTGCCTGCAATAGAGTTTACCTGACTCATGTTTCCGATGCCAAAGCTTGCCAGAAGACAGAACACGCTGAACAAAATTGCAAGAACCGTTCCCACAACTTTCATTCCCTTGTAGCTTCCGAATCCGTCCTTAAGATAATACATGGCACCACCACGCCATTCACCGTTGGCACCCTTACGACGGAAATAGATTCCAAGAACATTCTCTGAATAGTTTGTCATCATTCCGAAGATTGCCATTACCCACATCCAGAAGATGGCACCAGGACCACCAAGGATAATTGCCGTGGCAACACCTACGATGTTTCCTGTACCGATTGTTGCGGCAAGTGCAGTACACAGGCTCTGGAACTGCGAGATGGCCTTGTTTTCTTTTCCGGTATGTGCAGTGATTTTTTTGTCCTTGAAAATAGCTCCTATTGTCTTTTTGAACCAGTGTGGAACATGAGTAAACTGAAATCCTTTGTTGACAATGGTCATTACGATTCCTGCAACAAACAAGAGCGCGATACCAAAGGTTCCCCAGACAACGGAATTAACCGAATCATTGATTTTTGCGATTGTCTCAAGCATATGAGCCTCCTGAAAAAGAGTGAGTTTAAAATAAAAAAAGGCAGAACTGGAAAGCCAATTCTGCCTCTTTGCATTATGGTTTTATTATAGCGGAAAAATATAACACGTGTCTAGCCCTTAAATACATGACGGCCAAAATAACACTACCAATAAAAGAGAATATATGATATAATTATTCCATCAATTTTGGAGGACAGATTTAAAAATGCCCATTACTGATTATTTGGTTCGCAATGCAAAACAATATGGAGATGAGGTAGCATTAATTGAATTAAATCCTGAGCAAAAGGATACTCGCCGTGTTACATGGAAGGAATATTCCCTTATTCAGCCTAGTCCTGATGTAAGTTACCGCCGCGAGATTACATGGCAGGTATTTGACGAAAAAGCAAACCGCATGGCAAACATGCTCTTAAGCCGTGGAGTTAAAAAAGGAGACAAGGTTGCAATCCTTATGATGAACTGCCTTGAATGGCTCCCGATTTATTTTGGAATCCTAAAGACTGGTGCGATTGCCGTTCCATTCAACTTCCGCTATTCATCCGAAGAAATAAAATACTGCGCTGACCTTGCAGAGGTAAATGTGCTTCTCTTTGGTCCTCAGTTCATTGGACGTATAGAGACAATTGCAGATGACCTTGCCAAGAACCGTCTTTTGATTTATGTCGGCGAAAACTGTCCTACATTTGCAGAAAGCTATCGTGAGCTTGTTGCAGACTG
>JAGADS010000121.1 GCA_017613485.1 Treponema sp. | reverse complement strand
ATTTATGTTACCCACGACCAGATCGAAGCTATGACAATGGGTACAAAGATTGTTGTTATGAAAGACGGACACGTTCAGCAGATTGGAGAACCACTCTATCTGTACAACCATCCGATCAACAAGTTCGTTGCAGGATTCATCGGTTCACCGCCAATGAACTTCCTCACCGTAACAATCAAAAAGGAAGGAGACAAGATTGTTGCTGATGAAGGCACATTCGTTCTCGTTCCAACTGCAGAACAGCAGGAAGCACTCAAGGCTTATATCGGAAAAGAAGTATACTTCGGTGTACGTCCAGAAGATCTGGCCATTCAGTCAGCTCCAGCTGCAGAAAACAACATGCAGATGAAGGTTACCAACAAAGAACCACTTGGTGCAGAAACACACTTGTTCCTTGCAACAAAGGGTCAGAACATCATCGCACGCGTTATGTCATCTACAAAGGAACTCTTCAAGTTGGGAGAAACAGTGAACTTTGTTCCGGCTATGGAACGCTGCAAGTTCTTCGTAAAGAATCCAGAAGATTTCGATGCAGAGCTTAACATTTGCGAAAAGATTGATGCTCCGTGGCTGGTAAACGCACTGACCGGTGCTGTGGGATATGACAAGGTAACAGTTGACAGCTCCCTCGATCCGGAAGAAGCAAGAAAGCAGGCCAAAGCCGCTAAAAAAGCTGCCAAGAAGCAGTAATGCAGGCAAAGGCTGCCGATAAAAATCAATAAGCACTACCGGTTTTTCCGGTCGTTATGCGAGTTGAGAGCGCCATCAGATTTTCTGGTGGCGTTTTTTTTGTTAAACTGAGTATGGAGTTTTTTGATGAGGGATTTTTGTGTAAGAGGCATTTATGCATCCGGTATGGTGCTGCAGAGAAATAAGACAAACTGCATTTACGGTATGGCACCGGAGAATACTTCAGTCTTGCTTTCTTTCAGGGGGAGCGAATGGACTTGCACGGCAGATGAGACAGGATGCTGGAAAATAGAATTCAACCCGGGTGATGCAGGGGGTCCTTTTGATCTTTCTGTAAAAAATGAAAATTCCCTTATTTCTTTTTCTGATGTTTTTGTGGGCGAGGTGTGGCTTCTTTCCGGTCAGTCCAATGCACAGCTTACGATGGAAAGGCTCAAGTGGTCATACCCGGAGGATTTTAAGCTTCCTAAAAACAATAACATACGCATGATTACAGTTCCTGTGTCGTTCAGCTTTGACGGAGAAAAAGACGGACTTGATTCTCCTGAATGGATCTCTGCATCTCCAGAGACACTTGGACAGTTATCCGGTACAGGATATTTCTTTGCAAAAAATCTTTCTCAAGCCTTGAATGTCCCGGTTGGAATCATAAACGCAAGCCAGGGAGGTTCCCCGATCATCTCATGGATGGACAGAAAGAGTGTAGAGAAATATCGTGGAAAACAGCCTTATCTTGAGAATCTTATAAAATGTGAGGATCCAGAGAATGTCAAAAAGGCGGCAAAGGCAACCGCTGATGCAATTAAAAAATGGACGGATGAGCTTTTTGAGAATATAGAAATGCCCGATATGAATGACAGTAAATGGAAAAGCTGTACTGTACCGGGTGAGATAGATGAGCCTAAAGGTGCTGGCCTTTTGTGGATGAAAAAGGAAATTGAGCTGAGTGAGCAGGAAGCACAGATATTCAACTCGAAAAAAACAAGGCTATGGCTTGGAAGAATTCTTGATGCCGATTTTGTCTATGTCAATGGTGTCCAGGTGGGAGCAACGTATTACTGCTATCCCCCAAGACGATATGAGGTTCCTTCTGGTATTTTGCATGAGGGAAAAAATTACATCGTGATAAAGCTTCAGAAAAATTCATCGTTTGGGAAAATCAGTTTTACAGCAGAAAAACCATATTATCTTTTTACCGAGAATGTCTATGTGCCTCCTGTGGCATCACGTCATATAGAAAAATGCAGGGAGCTTGAGGTTCCAGAGGGAGAAGTGTGCAAGCCTCTTTCTGGAGAATGGCAGATGATGACTGCAAAAGATATGCCTAACCGTCCGTCAGAATTGTTTTTTGAATGGGCTCCGACGGCACTCTACAATGCAATGCTTTCTCCATGTTTTAAATACGCGATTTCCGGTGCCTTATGGTACCAGGGGGAGTCTGATGCGGGCAATCCGGATGAATACGAAAAGCTGCTTGAGAAAATGATCATGCTATGGAGAAAAAAATTTGTCTATGCAGAAAAGAATTTTCCGTTCATCATGGTTCAGCTTCCGAATTTCGGAGACGGGAAACTTGAGTCAAACACAACTGACAGTACAGGCTGGGTAAAGATGAGAAGCGTTCAGTCTTCTTTGAATTATAAGATAGAAAACTGCGGGCTTGTCGTTGCCATTGATGCAGGTGAATGGAATGACCTTCATCCCGAGAAAAAATCCACAATTGGAAAAAGGCTTTCGTATGAGGCACTTCGTCTTGCATACGGTCATAGTGAAATACCTTGTTCTCCAAGGCCTTCGCGCTGGTACATGTGCAGAGACTGCATTGAAATCTATTATAATTTAAAAAACTGTTCCCTCTGTTCAATTACAGGAAATAAAAATGAGGTCAGAGGTTTTTATTTAATAGTTGAAGGGAAAAAAATAGAAGTCAGTGCAATGATTGAGGGGAAAGACCTCGTAAAGATACCGTTACTTGATAAAGAAGGCAGAAGACTATATGGAGATATCGATAAGATCTGTTATCTCTGTGCAGATTCTCCGCGTGATGTTGAGCTGTATGTTCAAAAGGATGATGTTCTTCTTCCTGTTGAACCGTTTGAATTAGATGTGCTGGTGAATTATGATTAAGAAAAATTCGATTGTTTTATATAAAAATGATGCGGCTCTTGTAACTGATTCTCCATCTGGCGGAAAATTTCCCATACAGTTTTCAGGGCAAAAAGCAGGAACATTTTCCACTCAAAATGTCAGGGAAAAAGACGTTATTCTTCTGCATGAGGGACCTGCATCTTCCTTTAAAACAGTTTTGGATAAAGCATCTTCCGCAGAATTTGCCAAGGACGGTACAGTAGAGAAACAGCTTTGCGAGGCACATGAGCTTCTTCTTTCCGATGATTCAACTGCTAAAGCTCCAGTGAGTTTTGATGAACTATGCCAGCTTTTTTACGGAGATTTTACAGCAGATGAATCCTATGCGCTTTATTCCCTGATACGAAATACATTGTATTTTTCTGTTTCTGCAAAAGATTTTGATAATCAAAAACTAGTGTTTATTCCACGGTCTCTTGATGAAATAAAAGCCATAAAGGAAAAGGCAGATCAAAAGGGTAAAGAGGAAGAACTGCGTGCTGAATTCATTTTGCGTCTTAAACAAAAGAAACTGATAGAGGGTGACTCAAAATACATGGTGGATGTGGAGTCTCTGGCCCTTGGAAAAAGCGATAAAAGCCGGACAATGCACGATGCACACATGAAGGAGACACCAGAGAAGGCACACAAACTTCTGCTTGATACTGGAATATGGAAAATCACGCGTAATCCTTATCCGTACCGATGGGGCCTTTCAATGCAGTCTGCAAGCGAGTCACTTGCTTCCCCTCCGGAAGAAGAAAGGCTTGAGGTTTCTGGAATATCCTATGCCATAGACAATGAATGGTCCACCGATCCTGATGATGCCGTTCAATTTGACGGAGAATATCTTTGGGTTCATATAGCGGATCCTGCAAGTACCGTCATGCCCGACAGCTCGATAGACAAGGTTGCACGCGAGAGGGGAAGCACTCTTTATATTCCGGAGGGGGCTTCACGTATGCTGTGTGAGGAATCCCTTGAAGATTATGCTCTTGGTCTTACTCCAAAAAGCAGGGCACTGTCGTTCAGGATAAAACTCAATGATGACGGAACGATTGATGAGTGTAAGGTTTTTAAAACCTTTGTAAATGTAAAGCGTCTTACGTATCAGGAGGCGGACACGTTAAAAGAAAGCCCTGAGTTAAAGCCACTCTTTGATATTGCAGAAAGAAACGAGGCACGCAGGAAAAAAAGCGGTGCTGTTATGATACAGATGCCGGAAGTAAATATTTCCGTTGACAGTGAGACAAAAAATGTTAGAATTCAAGAGGTAGTGCATCCCCAGAGTTCTGCCATGATCCGTGAGATGATGCTTCTGGCAGGAGAGGGAGCGGCAAGATTTGCATTCCAGAACGGAATACCTTTCCCTTTTGTAAGTCAGGAGGAACCGGACAGGATAGATTCAGTTCCAGAGGGGCTTGCAGGACAGTACAGGCTCCGAAGATGCATGCACAAGAGATCTGTTGGTGTTACTCCTTCGATGCATTGCGGTCTTGGTCTTGCAATGTATAGTCAGGTAACAAGTCCGCTAAGACGCTACGGTGATCTTATAGCACACATGCAGCTCCGTGCTTTCATAGATAAGAGGCCGGTATTGGACAAGGACACAATGCTGATGCGTGTCGCGATGGGAGAAGAAGCAGCACAGGCCGCACACAAGGCAGAACGCAAAAGCAACATGCACTGGACTTTAGTATATCTTTTGCAGAATCCTGAATGGACAGGTAAAGCCGTATGCCTTGACAACAGTCAGAAAGTACCGCTGTTTTCAATTCCATCACTTGCACTGGAAGTTAATATACCGGTTAATGCAGAAGTTAATCTGAATGATGAGATACAGGTAAAAGTTTCCTCAATAAATCTTCCGGAACTTGCCGTAGACTTTAAACCCGTGGAGGCTATTTGAATGAAAGATAAAAACAAGTTGATAAAGACAGCAGGAATAATAAATGTAGTCATAACAATACTGTATGCATGCGTTTTGTTTTTAATGTTCAGTCACATAAGCTTTAAGGTGTTAAAGGAAAATGCCGCAGAAGATCTTTCCGTCTTGTTTTTAAAACCAAATGCAGAGCGTGTTGTATACTGGATAGCTGTAATACTTGTATCTTCATTTCTGTCACTGTCTCTTTTCAGGCATGGATTCAACTCGGATATTTGTAAGCTCATAACTTTTGTAGTGGCTGTGACTCTCTGTATATTTGAAATAATTTCATTTGTATCACCCTTGTGGGGACAGATTTCTATTTATCTGAAAATGAGATCCAGAGATTTGCCGTTTGATCTTAACCTGCAGTGGTCCTTTGTTACAACGATTATGCTTATTGTCGTTATCCTGAGGGTTTACATAAGCTATGCAAGTCTTGTGCTTTTGTCGCCAAAGACTTTAGCAGAACGAGTTAAAGGCCGTATAAAGAAAAATGATGGAAAATGAAATAGCAGTTCCCGATGATAAAGCTCTCTCTGTATATAAGCCAAAGAAAAAGACATGGCGTGTCTTACGGTTTTTGATTGCATTTTTTCTATTCATAATCCTCTTGATTTTAATATGGGTTGGAATATGCTGGATGCAGAAAGTGCCTGCCCGCTCTGTAATTCCGTCAGGTTATTCAGTTTTCATGCACACGGATTCTGCCTATGAGACTTTTGATCCCCTCCTGGATTTAAAGGCAACGGAGCTCTTTATGTCTGCTCCCGAACTAAGGGGTGCAGGAGACCTTCTAAATGAACTGAAAAATTCTGGTGTACGGAATAAAAAATCATTTAAAAAACTCACATCAAGAAAAACAGATATTGCGTTTTATTCTGATGATGAGGGGCTTTTCAATTTTCTTGCGGTAATCGACATGGGACCCTATGCATGCCTTAGCCGTCTTTCTCCATTATTCCTTAAGCACATAAAACAGGGACCTTTAAAAGACATTGAGTATGTTAAAGACGATTCGTTCCTTCCATATTACAAGATGACGAACCAAGGCTCTGATGTTTACTTTAAGCCTTACAAGAACCTGATAATCGCCTCCAGCAGCATGAAACTGTTTACACGTGCATTGCTTGACAGTCCGTTTGAAGATTCATATACCCAGGAAGAGGAACTTGCTTTTTCTAGCGATAAAGGCTCTCTTAAGATGATTGTTAAGCCTCGTGTTTTATTTCGTGCATTGACAGGCAGCAACATGGTTACACGTGAGATTGACAGGATTCTCTCTGAAAAAATACCTGCCTCAATTTCTCTTGATGTCTCAGAATCAAATATCAAGATAAACATGAGTTTCCCGATCGATTCTTCAAGAACAGAAAGCCCGCTTGGTTCATTGCTTACAGGAAAATCAACAGTTCCTTCTTTTGGCTCAAACTTGAACGGAAGCATAACAAATTACACATTGCTTAATATTGGAACTCTGTATGACATAAAGGAAGATGTGTTTCCGCTTTTCCCAGAAGAATTAAAAGCACAAGAGATATGGTCAGGAGCACAGTATTTTGGAAAAATCCTATTTGGCATGAAGCTGGATGACATTCTTTTTTCATGGTCAGGAAAGGAAATGGCAGTGCTTGGAATAAAGGGAGAAGACAATCCGGTTTTTGCACTTGAAGTAAGCGATACGGAGAAAATGATTCAGGTGTTTAAGACTCTTTCTTCATCGCCACTTGTCAAAACGAAATTTTCAAAAGGGAAAAACGGCGTGATACTTCAGCAGTTAAAGCTCCCTTCATTTATGGAAAAACTTCTTCTGCTTTTTAAGATTAAGCTTTCTTCTCCATATTTTTTCGTTCAGGATGGATATTTATATTTATCACAATCACCACAAGCACTCTCTGCTGTTTATGATTCATCAGATTCAAGTGAAAACAGCGACAATTATGTTCTGAAGAAAAATGTTTACTGGGATTTGATTTCGGGAAATGCAGAATTACCTGCCTCAATTTCGGTGTATTATGATCTTAAGGAAAAGACTCCTTTTTTCATGGACGGTGACTCTGCTTTTACCAGGGCTCTTTCATATTATTCATCCGGTCGATGTGACATCAGCTTTGATACTGATACTATGAATATAAATCTGTGTGCTTTTTCAACAGAGGGAGGTTCTTCCCGCAATGCAGGCTCTTTCCCGGTTAAGACAGAAGGAGTTCCAACCAGTGAGCTGATGATTGAGAAAACAAAGAAAGCGCAGAGACTTTTCTGGATAGAGGATGAAAGCGTTCTTCGTTCACTTGACATAAAAAAAATGGAGCAGAAAACAGCACCGGTTAAACTTGAAGATGAAGAGAAATTATATGCGGTTGTGGCAGATAATTCAAAAAAGAAGGATGCACTTTTGTGGTGTGTGACTGCATCAGGAAATGTATATTTACTTAACGGTAAATTTGAGGTGCAGAAAGGATTTCCTGTTTCTGTTGGAAGTCCATTGACATCAGATATTGAATGTTCTGGGGATTCAGTTTTGTTTTCTGTAAAAGACGATGCGTTTGTGACAGTGAGCAAAGACGGAGCAATACAAAAAATAGACATTCCATTCAAGGGTGCGGTACAGTCAAAGCCTGTCATTCTGGATAATCTTATTGCAGTCTGTGACAGGACATATATCGGAGCAATCTATATCATTCAGGACGGGAAATGCATTAACACGGAAAACCCTATCATTGCAGATGGACTTGGCTATGGAAGCCCTGAGCTTGTTAAAATCGGAGGAAAGCCAGCGGTTTCTTTTATAACGCAGGATGGTCAGATTAAATCGTGGTGGACGGATGGAACTCCTTTACCTGCATCTCCTGTTTTACTTGAAGGAAATTTTTACTGTGGTGTTAAAACGGACGGAAAAAATCTTTATGCAATCTCGGAGGACGCAAGGATTTTTAAGGTGTCATACAGCGGAAAAGTTGAATGGAAGATGATTCCCGGTGCCGAGGCAAAAGACGCTTATATTTCCAGTATTGTTGATGAAGACGGGTTTACACTCTATGTGACAGTAAACGGAAACAAAATTTATGCATTCAACAGTGAGCTTAATCTTGAGCCAGGTTATCCTGTTAGCGGTTATGGGAAACCAGTCATTCTTGATATAGACGGTGATAAGGAAACCGAGTGCCTTACAGCCGATAAAGAAAAAAGAATAAATGCTTTCTGCTTAAGGAGATAATTTGAATTAGAAACAGGGGTTTACGGTTTGACTTTTGTCAAGTTGCATAGTAAAATCATAATTATATAGAGGTTTATACAGCGAGGAAGGTATTATGGCTAAAAAAGCACTGGACAGATTTGATACTACAGCAAAAAAGGCATTACCGCTGTCATTAAGAATAACAGTTTTGACAGGATTGGGAATTCTCTTGACAGGAATTGTCGTCGCCCTTGTTTCTCTGAATGTGTTTTACAGGGGTTATGTCAATGAGATAGAAGAAAACCTTGATTAT
>JAGADS010000120.1 GCA_017613485.1 Treponema sp. | reverse complement strand
TCATGGACTAGTGCAGCAAACACGCAGGCAAATAATACTGTAAAGATGTCTGCTGACAGACCGACAATCAGTATAACAGGCTAATGGTCATTTATTTAGTGGGGAATAAAGGTGGGAAAAATGAACGAACAGATCAGTCAGGAAGAACTCAGCGAACGCATTGCCATACTCAGACGGTTCAGGACCTTGCTTGAGCAGCAGCGCACAAAATTCAGGGAATACCTTAAGGTTCTTGAACAGCAGGAAAGTAAGATCTGTGAGCAGGATGCACAGGCACTTATAGCACACAGCGAGCTTGAGGCCCAGATTGTAAGGGGAATCGGCTCACTGCAGAAGGTCATAGGTCCTATGCAGAAGCTTTACCTCAGTGCAAAAACCTCTACTTACAACCCACAGGACATAATTCCCATAGAAAAACTCCAGGATGATCTGACTCACCTTCAGACACAGGTTCTAGCACAGAACGAAAGAAACAGGCAGCTTTTACGCACCCAGCTTGCAGACCTCAAGGAACAGATTGCCACGCTCAGGAACCCATACCGCAAATTGAATTCAATATATGCGGACACCGAGACAGGAACATTGATTCAGGTTGACGCATAATCCAAGGAATCAACGTCATTATCGGGCTGTGACCCGATAATCTATCTTATTACATTATATGCATTTACAGATTGCCGTGGGCCTTCGGCGGCTATGCACGAGCATGGCAATGACACCCCCTTCTTTTTCATACGGCTAAAACCACCTTCAACAAATATTTTTAAAAAGTGTATTCACTAAAGACTATTTTTCCCTTATATTATATAATAAGCGAACTGTAGATTTTTCTACCTGATAATTCAAGAGGTTTATGATGGGCAACCCTAACGAAAACAAAAACAGCGATCCGAACGATCCGTTTGATTTTTTCAAGCTTTCTGTGGATCCGGACGACAAGGACGATAAGAATAAAAAACCAAAGAAACCAAAGCCATTCCCGATATTCACACTGATTTTTCTGGCAATAGCAGTTTTCCTGATTTTTTCGTCAATAAAGAATTCACGCAATGCAGGCAATCTGATTGATTTCTCAAAATTCCGCGAGTTGATTGAAACTAACGAAATTGACACCGTAATAATGGGCGAAACCTATTATATCGGTTACAAGGAAAGCGGCACTGACAATGTGGACATAGAGAAGCCTTTCAGTCTTTTTTCTTTTTCTACACCTTCCAGAACGGAATACCATACTGTTGGAATTCAATCTGATGAATTCATCAATTTCCTGAACGAAAAAGGGATCACTTATTCCCGTGAGGCAAGACAAAGCGGATTCTGGCTCCAGCTCTTGATTTCACTTCTTCCGGTCTTGATCCTTGTAGGTCTTTATGTATTCATGTTCCGCAAGATGGGCGGTGGAATGACAGGCATGGGTTCCCTCTTTGGAAACGGAGGAGGAAGATCAAAGGCTGTTGACGAAGGCAAGGTTAAGACAAGATTCACAGACGTTGCAGGTGTTGACGAGGCAAAGGAAGAGCTTGTTGAGGTTGTGGACTTCCTTAAGCAGCCCAAGAAATATACAGAGATTGGTGGAAAGATTCCAAAGGGCGTACTTTTGGTGGGACCGCCTGGAACAGGTAAGACATTGCTTGCTCGTGCAGTTGCAGGAGAAGCAGGTGTTCCTTTCTTCAGGATAAGCGGCTCTGATTTTGTTGAGATGTTCGTCGGTGTGGGTGCCAGCCGTGTGCGTGACTTGTTCCGTACAGCAAGGGAAAAGGCTCCGTGCATCATCTTTATTGATGAGCTTGACGCTATCGGTAAAAGCCGTGTAAATAATCTTGGTGGAAATGACGAGAGGGAACAGACCCTGAACCAGCTTCTTGTGGAGATGGACGGATTTGACAACGAGAAAGGACTTATTGTTCTTGCCGCAACCAACCGCCCGGATATTCTTGACCCAGCCCTTCTTCGCCCAGGCCGTTTTGACAGACAGGTTCCAGTTGAACGCCCTGACGTAAAGGGACGTGAGGCAATACTCAAGATTCACTCAAAGAACGTAAAGCTTGACCCTGATGTTGATTTTGAATCCCTTGCACACGGTACAATCGGATTTGCAGGAGCTGATCTTGCCAACATGGTGAACGAGGCTGCCCTTCTTGCAGTAAGGAATGGCCGAAAGCTTGTGTCAATGGAAGACTTTAACGATGCCATAGACAAGGTGAGCATAGGACTTAAGAAAAAGACAAGACGCGAGAACGAGAAGGAAAGAAAGACGGTTGCATTTCACGAGACAGGACATGCGCTTGTGGGAGCATTTACCCCGGACTATCCTCCAGTCAACAAGATTACAGTTGTTCCACGCTCACATGGAATCGGCGGATTCACACAGTACCGCGAGGAAGAGGAAAAGAACCTCCAGACCAAAAAGGATCTGCTTAATGAAGTTGACGTTCTTCTGGGAGGACGTGCCGCAGAACAGGTCATCTTTGGAGAGATAAGCACTGGTGCCGCCAACGACATCTCACGTGCCACAGGAATCTTAAAGAGCATGATCACCGACTACGGTATGAGCGATAAATTCCTTAACATGACACTTGGAAAGAGCGGAAAGGGTTACGGTGGACCTCAGGAGCCGGAGCTTGTACGGGAGTTCTCAGAGGAGACACAGCGCTACATCGATGAGGAAATTGCCCGCCTTATGCAGAACCGCTACAAGCATGTCCTTAAGATTCTAAAGGATCACCGCCAGCTTTTGGAATACATCGGTAACAATCTTCTTGAAAAGGAAACCATGGACGGAAAAGAGTTCGCCGAAATCGTCAAGGCAGAGATACATTGTGCCCAGATTACAGCCGACAGTTCAAGTCCAGTGGCAGACACAAAAACAGAAGCTCAGGAAACTCCGAAAAAACGCGGAAGAAAGCCAAAGGAAAACTAAGGCAGGACTTTATGTGGAAATACTTTGCCCAAAATTTTAAAAAATATCTGGCTCTCAGGGGCCGCACTACACGCATTGAGTTCTGGAGTTTTGTAACATGCTCATTAATACTCTTACTCATAGGTGTGGCAATAGCAGGATTCTTTCTTGCAATAGAGCATTTTTTTCAGGTTGAGTTCAAGATTGGTTCTGTCAAGGCAGCATCAACCGGTGTTTTTCTTTTTCTTATCACAGCCCTTGTTCTTGTAATGCCGTTCATCAGTATTGCAGTAAGAAGGGTTCATGATGTGGGACTTACAGGATGGCTTATTCTTGTTCCAGGTGTAAACCTGATTCTATGGTGTATGCCTTCCAAAAACAGTGACAATTATTTTGACGACGACAATGTGTTTGAGCCAAGCAGAATCATAGGCCTCTCTCTTATTTGGGCCGGATTCATTGCGTCTATTTTCTATGCCATCGCCGCCGCATTTTTAATCAACGGAAAACTGTCAGGAACAGAGCTGCCGGAAGAAAATGCTCAGGAAAAGATAGAAGTCAGCGAAGCATCAGAAGACACTCAGGCTAAAGAAAGTTTTACCGAACAGGTTGATGATTCAAAGGCCGTTAAGGAAACCGAGGAAAAAAGCACAAGAACAGAAGCAGACAGGACAGAGGGATACGACGGTGAAATCCTTGATACAGAGCAGCTTGAGGACGGAACACTCATAACACTCCGCCGCCACACTCAGACACTCACAGTCAGGATGATTCAGGACACAAACATCTATGACTCAATGCAGGATAAAAACATTGTGGGAAGCATATCGATTCCACAGGAAATAAAAGTGACAGGCATCGCAAAGACAGTAAGTCTCCTCACAACCGCAAACACAACCGATATATGGCTCAGAATAGATGACAACGGATTTGACGGATACCTCCATGCAGGCCCGATATCAGATCCATACGAGAACGATTTTTACACAGTCCTTGATCATATTGATTTTGCAGATGAAAAATGGACTGTACGCAACATAGGAGAAAAGTTCTATGCATTCAGGAACGGAGCAGAAATCCTTGATGTGCCGGGGAAAAAACACTCAAACAAAATCGGAGTCATAGAATTAAAGGGTGATGAAACACTGAATCTTTCAATTTCCGCAATTACAGAGGAAACAACAGAGGACAGCGAGGCAGGCATTTCATATCCATGGCTCAGGCTTGACAGTGACGGAAAAAGCGGCTGGATCTACGGAAAATACGCAGTCACCGAGACAGGCACCACACCGGAATTCCCCTCCGCAAAACGCACTCTGGAAATGAACCTTCAATAAAAGAGGTTCACATAAGGTTTTTCTTGTGCTACAATTAAGGCATGTCTAGCACTAACGATAAAACTGTCTATATTCTTGATTCTTATGGTTTGATTTACAGGGCATATTTTGCGCTTATAAGTCATCCTCTTACCAATTCACGCGGCGAGAACATCGGGGCACTCTCTATTTTTTTCCGAAACCTCAAGGCACTTCTTAACAAATATAAGCCTGGGTATCTTGCTGCTGCATTTGACTCCAGGACTCCAACTTTCCGCCATGAAATGTATGCTGAGTACAAGGCAACAAGGCAGAAAACACCTGATGACCTTCATGCCCAGGTTCCGTGGATAGAGGAAATATTGAACGAGCTTAAAGTACCTGTGCTTCGGGTTGATGGATTTGAGGCAGACGACATCATCGCGACCGTTGCAAAAAAATGCCGTGAAGAAAACCGTCCCTTAAGGATATTGAGCGGAGACAAGGATCTGCTTCAGCTTGTAAATGAGCAGTGCAAGGAAATGCAGCCTGATAAATTCAACGGTGGCTGGGTGGAAGAAGGAATTGAGGAGGTCATCGCAAAATGGGGCATACCGCCGGAGAAAATTCTTGACTATCTTTCGCTTGTGGGAGACAGTGCTGACAATGTTCCGGGGGTAAACGGTGTAGGAGACAAAACCGCGCTCAAGCTTTTAAATGAATATGGAACCCTGGACGGCATTTATGAGCATGCAGACGAGATAAAAGGTGCATTGGGAGAGAAAATACGCAAAGACAAGGACAATGCATATTTTTCAAGAAAACTGATTACGCTCCGGGATGATGTTCCTGTTGAAATTGACTTCAATGATTTTTCAACAGCAGATCTTGATTATGTTGCCGCCGCAAACAAGCTTAAATATCACGAGGCATTCTCGGTGGCAAAAAGCTATGCCGTGACAGAAACACATTCCACTTTAGACGGAGAACCTTCGCTTTTTCAGGCAGAGGAAGAGGCAAAACCGGACGTAAAGAAAAATACTGGAAACTATTCAGCCATAACCGACATAAACGCACTCAGGAAATTTATTGATGATGTTTTATCCTCCAAGGAAAAATGTGTTGCATTCGACACGGAGACCGACGGACTTGATACAAGTGCCGCATCAATGGTGGGATTCAGTTTGTGCAATAAAAAAGGAGAGGCATTTTATGTTCCAGTGTATTTTGCTGATTCCATGTTCGCACCGGAGACCGTCCCTAAAGATGAATGCATAAAAGAACTTTCACGTCTTCTGGATGATGAAAAACTTACGCTGATAATGCACAACGGAAAATTCGACCTTGAGGTACTTTGGGCAAACGGATATGCAGGCATTCCAAAATGCAGGATATTTGACACGATGGTTGCCGCATGGCTTTTGAGTCCAGATGAGCTTGGAAAATCACCCTACAGTCTTGAGTACCTTGGAGAGACAAAGCTTGGACTTAAGGGAATTGAATTCAAGGATGTGGTTCCAAAGGGAAAGACATTTGCAGATGTTCAGCTAGAGGATGCAGTTCCATACGCCGCAGAGGATGCAGACTTTACATGGCAGCTAAAGGAATATTTTGAGCCGCTTATCGAAAAAAAATCCCTCGGCAATCTTTTCTACAACATGGAGATGAAGGTTCTTCCGATACTTGCACGCATGGAAAAACAGGGAATCCACCTGGACAAAAAGGCACTGGCAGATTACAACGTGTACCTTACAAAAGAGATTCAGGAAAAAGAAAGTGCAATCCATAAAGAGGCAGGCCACGAGTTCAACATCGCAAGCCCCAAGCAGCTTCAGACGGTCTTATTTGAGGAGCGTCATCTTGTTCCGGGCAAAAAGACAAAGACAGGCTACAGCACCGACACCGCCGTTCTTGAGGAATTGATAGAGAGAACCGAGGATCCTCTTCCCCGCCTTATACTTGACTACCGGGGTCTTACGAAACTGCAGGGCACCTATGTGGAAACACTACCGACTCTTGCAGACAGTGAGAGCCGCATTCACACGACATTCCTCCAGACCGGAACCGCTACAGGAAGACTTTCTTCAAGAGATCCCAACCTTCAGAACATTCCGATCAGGGACGAGGCAGGCAGACGCATAAGGAGTGCATTTACAGCAGTACCGGGAACCGTCTTGATTTCCGCAGACTATGCCCAGATTGAGCTTGTGGTACTCGCACACCTTTCGCTGGACAAAAACCTGTGCTCAGCATTCAATCAGGGAGTTGACGTGCACAAGGCAACAGCCGCACTCATCAATGGAATTGAGCCGGATCAGGTTACACCGGAAATGAGGCGCATGGCAAAGACAGTAAACTTTGGCGTAATGTATGGAATGTCCGCATTCAGGCTGGCAGCAGACCTTGGAATATCCCGCACACAGGCAAAGGAATTCATCGACCAGTATTTTGCAACTTACAGTGGAGTCCGTAAATTCCTTGATGACACGATTGCCTCAGCCAAACAGAACGGTTATGTGGAGACAATACTTCACCGACGCAGATACATCACGAACATCAACAGCCGCAACAAGCTTGAGCAGAACGCAGCCCAGAGAATAGCCGTAAACACACCGATACAGGGAAGCGCCGCAGACATAGTAAAAACCGCAATGATGAATGTTCAGGATGCAATAGACAATGATCCGAAATTGAACGGAAAAATCAAGCTTCTTCTTCAGGTACATGACGAGCTTATATTTGAATGTGCAGATGACAAGGCAACCGTGGAATATGCAACAAAAATCATACGCGAAAAAATGGAGGGAGCCATAAAACTCAATGTCCCGCTAAAGGTAAGCATAGAAAGCGGAAGCAACTGGGGGGAATTCCATTGATTCTGTGCGTGACAGGTCCCATGGCGGCAGGAAAAAACCTTGCGGCGGCAATTCTGGAGAAAAAAGGCTTTGTAAGCATAGATGCAGACACACTTGCACACGAGGCAGTCGATTCATGCAGGGACACAATCATCAAGGAATTCTCTGCTCTTGCTAAGGAAAAAGGCATTCAGCTTGAAAAATCCGACGGAAAAATTGACAGGCGTGCCCTTGCTGCCATTGTATTTTCTGACCCGACATTGCTAAAACGACAGGAAGACATCGTTTATCCCTATATCACAGAAAAAATAAACGAATTCTTCAAGTTGAATGCAGGTAAAGACATTGTCCTACATGCCACAGTTCTTTATAAAATCCCCGAATTATTGAATAAAATGGATAAAACCCTTTTCATAGATGCCCCTAAAATCATCAGGTTTATTAGAGCAAAAAAAAGAGACGGGCTTTCTGCCAGACATATCCTCCAAAGGTTCAGGAATCAGAGGAATCTTTTTGCTAATTACAGGGCTTTAAATGCCGATATTCTAAGAGTATGGAATATTGGCTCTGAAAAAAGTCTTGAGAAAAAGATTGAGGATTTCCTCCGTAAGAGCCAGCCG
>JAGADS010000119.1 GCA_017613485.1 Treponema sp. | reverse complement strand
GAAGGTTCGGCTTTTTTATCAGTGAAATCAAAAAAATTAACATAACAGGGCAAAGGAAAAGCAGCATGTTCTTGGGGTCCGTTTTACCGCTGTCTATGGCCACATGCTGAATAATTGCAAAAATAATAGAAATAATCGTGTATATGAAGAATCCGGCAAATGCCATAACCAATGCAAGACGAAGAGGATTTTTAAAGATAGATTTTTTTTCTCTATTTTCGACTGACTCCTTGAGGTGTCTGCAAACTAAAAAGCTGAACAGAAAGGTCTGACTCATTATTTCCGGCCAACCGACAAAATGGAAGACAAAGGGAAGCTTGGAATAAATCATTCCCTCAATAGAAGAAGGTGAGGCCGCTGGAGTACCAAGAATTCCTATACCAACGAATATAAGCCACAACCAGAGCCAGGATAACTTTTGACCTTTCAGGAAATCCCTAAGCGGAAGAAGTACAAGAGACAACAAGAGACCTCTTCCAATCTGAAGGAAAGGACCAAGTGCATTTGAAATTCCTCCGAAGACCCTGAAGTAATCACAGACAAAAGGCTGCTGCCACCACCAGCTGTAGTTCATAAGAGTTGAAAAAATCACACCGCAGATAAAATAAGTCAGGCAGTGAACCGTCGTAACGTACAGAATAAATTTAAATGTTTTGTTGTTCTTCATGACAACCTCCATCACCGAATATAATTCATGATGGAGCAAAAAGAAACAGGGTTTTCTGTAAGTTGCCGTTATACCGCATCAAGTTGCCGGAATCAGAGGGTAAAAATCTGATTAGCTTTTAGAAATGTGCGGTATGTTTCCGTAAGATTCAATTTCCTGAGCTCTTGTAATACTTGATGCTGAAATTCCAAAAGAGATAGGCAAGAATATACATTACAAGTCCCACAAGCGGAGTTATGTACATGAAGAATGACGGATAAGAGGACATGTCATCTTTTCTGAGTAAAAACTGAGCGGGAAAGTAATTTACAAAGGCAAAGGGAACAATAAAAGTCATGCAGAATTGAATTGCCTTGTGGAAAATGTTTATCGGATATCCTGCGAATTTACGCATGTTCCAGTAGAATACTTCCTTTAGTGTATTGGTCTCAAGAAGATAGATATTCAATGTTGCCAGAAAGAGGAAGATTGCACCCTGAATCAAAACACCGCCAGCTATAGTAAAGACATAATAGACAATCCGTAATGGCGTCCACACGACTCCGATTTTTGCGGCAGAAAGAATGAAAAGCAGGATGCCAAGGCCACCATGACCTACAGCAGCAAACCAGTCTGCATTGGAAAAAATCAGCTGGTATAAAACACCTCTGGGACGCAGGAGATATCTGTCAAATCCACCTGTCCTGACTGTCTGTCCAAAATCCCTGAGGCCCGTAAAAAAGATAATCAATATTCCGTAGGTTACATATACAAGACTGAACAAAAACAGCATCTCGTAAATGTTCCATCCGTTCAGGCAGTCGAATTTTAAAAGCGTAAAATATATTACGATGATTGCAGTAGCCTCGCGCATAAAAACCGCAAATGATCTAAGAATGGCATCTACCTTGTACTGAAACCACGAGCGGAAAATCATCCTCGTATAAAGTGCCGTAAGACTGAAAAAATCTGATCTCATAATCAACCTCCCTGTACCACAAGCTTCTTCTTGCCTTTATTCCACAACATGAATCCCAATACCAACAGGCCACTAATCCATATCAGCTGCTTTACAAATCCTATCGCCATTTCAGATCCACTTATGTTTCCAAGGTAAACCTGCACTGGTGTAAAATAGATTGAATCAAAAGGAGTAAAGCCGATGATTTTTCTGACCATATCAGGCATGAACCACAGGGGAATCATGGAACCGGACAGAACATTTATAAAGACATTTTTTATTGTCATTATTGCCCATACGTTCAGAAGCCAGAAAGAAAACATCTGGAACAAAAAGCTCAGGCTCCACAGAACACCGTAACCCAGCAGAGAGCTTAGCAAAAAGAGGAAGAAGGAACTGACGCTGTAGGGAGATTCTATTCCGAAAAAAATCAGGGCAACAATCATTGCAGGAACAAAATGAAAAATCAGCTTGAACAATGCGTTCCCAAGATTGTCCGCGAGCATCCTTCCGTGAAAACTTACAGGCAGAAGCATTTCTGTTGCAATGCTGCCGTTATAAATCCTGCTTGCAAGATAATAGTCATCAACTACAAAAAAGGATTCAAGGCCAAGCGAAAGGATGAAATTGGTTGTCACCATGCTCATGGTGATTCCGTCCACACTGGTTCTGCCTCCGTACAATGCCCTGTAGATTTCAACATAGATTACAAGACGAATAAGTGTGTTCAATATTCCAAGCCAGTGATCCAGACGATATGCGCTTTTCTGCAGGAAACTTTTTTTGGAAAATGCAAGATAAGGTGATAGACTCATTTATGCCTCCATCCCGCTGTACATTTTTTGAATGATGCTTTCGATTTCCGGTTCTGCCACAGTAATGTCGTGGACATTGTAGTTGTCCAGAATCTCGTGCATCAGTTTGTTCACGTTAACGGTATTGGTGTCAAAGTCAAAGCTGATTTTTCTATCCTTCATCTCTCCTATGACGACATTTTCTATCGGAGATACTTCGCATTCCTCATTAAACTCCGCGATGAGTCTTCTTGCCGTGCCATATTTGCTTCTGATGTCGTGGAGTGAACCGTCATACATGAGGGATCCCTTGTCTATGATTATTATTCTGTTGCAAGTCTGCTCTATGTCCTGCATGTCGTGTGTGGTAAAAATCATGGTAACCTTGTCTTCTTCGTTCAATTGCTTGATGAAGCTTCTGATTGTCTCCTTTCCGATTACATCCACACCGATTGTCGGTTCATCAAAAAATACGATGTCCGGTGAATGCAAAAGGGATGCAACAATATCAGACCTCATTCTCTGCCCAAGAGAAAGCTGTCGTACAGGCTGGTTTATGAAACCCTTCATGTCGAGCATGTCGGTAAACCGCTCAAGGTTTTTTTTGTATTTGTCTTTTGGAATCCTGTAGATTGCACGTAAAAGCTCAAAACTGTCGATGACCGGAAGATCCCATTGCAGCTGTGATTTCTGTCCGAATACGACACCGATGTTTCCCACATAAGATTTCCTCTGCCTGTATGGAATGTATCCGTTTACGTTGATAGAACCCTTGTCGGGACAAAGTATGCCGGAAAGCATTTTGATTGTGGAGGATTTCCCTGCACCGTTTGGTCCGATGAACCCCACCATCTCTCCTTTTTCGATATTAAAGCTAAGATTGTTTACCGCCTGCTTGATTTCATATTTGGGAACAAACATATTGGCAATCATTCCGGGAATACCAGCGCTTCTTTTGTTCACCTTGAATTCCTTGGATATGTTCTTGACTTCGATAAAACTCAATTCCCTACCTCCATGTCTTTTTGCTTCTTTATGATTTCTGTAAGATTTGCCTTATGCAGTGCAACTGATTTTACACTGGTAGTAAAGCAGATCCGCCTTAATAGTTCTTTTGAGGAAACATGATTTGAATTGTAGCTGAATGTCATCCTGCCGCCCTCAACACTGTATGATTCAATCTCAAGATCCGATACATCAGAAATCTTTCCGTCGAATTCAACATAGCCCGTCTGTATGGGAGAAAGTCTCTTGTACAATTCTTCCGTGGACCCATAGAATGCAACTGTACCTTTGTCAAACAGCAAGACCCTGTCTGCAATTGTGGATATGTCTTCCATGCTGTGTGAGCTTACAAGAACTGTTTTTCCTTCCTTCTGCTTTTCTTTTACCAGAGAATAAAATGCCGCTTTACCATTTTGATCAAGGCCTAGACACGGCTCGTCAAAAAGATAAAGGTCAGCATCCCTTAGGAACATCATGCCAAGCTCAGCCCTTCGTTTTTGCCCAAGTGAAAGGTCCTTTGGTTTTGAATGCAGTGAATCCGCAAAATCCAAGACAGACATGACATGATTCAACTGCTCGTTAAAATGATTCTTTTTGATTCCATACATAAGCCGTATTTCATCCAGCCCGTCCATTATCGTGTAGTTATCGTCATAAACTGGAGTATCAGCGTAAAGCACTGCGATTCTGCCTGCGATGCTTTTATGTCCTTCAACAGGATTTTTTCTAAGGGTAAATATTTCACCAGATTCAGGCTGCAGGAGCCCAGAGACAAGCTTGAGAAATGTTGTCTTTCCGGAACCAGACTGGCCTATTATTCCAAGGGTAATACCCCAGGGGATATGTAAATCCACATCGTGTAAAATGAATTTGTTAAGGCCGTTGCAGATAATCATGATTCTACAATAAACCGAACAAGTCTGTGGCGCAAGTGGGGTGGGATAAACGTCAGTTTTTTGGGATAAAAATATTTACGATAAAGAAACCGTCCTCTTCGTAAAAGTCTGTCATGCCTTCGTAGGATTCTGCGATTTCCTTGATTTGTATTACACCAAAACCGTGCTTTTCATCATCTTTTTTTGTGGACTTTAAATCTGGATTTGCCTCCAGAACCGATTTTGAGATCCTGTTCCTTACTGCGATGACGTCATATCCTTTTTTCTCGTATACACTTATGACGATTTCCTTTTTGGGTTCTTTTCTTTCGTGCTCTATGGCATTGTCAACAGCATTGGAAAACACTGCAGAAAAATCAATACCCTTCATTTTATCAAAGGCTGCTTTCCCGATGTCTGCCTTTACGTCTATCCCTTCCTGACGGCATACTTCAAGTTTGTCATTCAGTATGTGGTTTAAAAGAGGATTCCCGGTCTCAACATAACTCCGAACTGCATTAAGTTTTTCCAGGATCTGCGAGATATAGTTTTTGGCATTCTCATAATCACCGCTGTTGATGTAGGAGGTCATTACCATAAGGTGGTTCCGCATGTCGTGTTTGAGTTTCCTTGTGTTCTGGTGCAGCTCTCTTATTTCCTCTTCCTGCCGTGTGATTTCTTCCATCTGCCATTTGTAGGAATCAAGCTCGTATTTTAAATCCTTGTTCTGTGCTTCAAGTTCGAGAAT
>JAGADS010000118.1 GCA_017613485.1 Treponema sp. | reverse complement strand
TTTCAAAATGCAGAACTGTACCGCTTGTGTTTACGATTACAGGCAAAAGTTTCTGTGCAAGTGATCGTGCGATACGGGAAATATCATCCATTGAGCCGACTTCCATTGCATTGGAAATTGTCTTTGCCCCGGGATAAAGAGTTATCTCCGTACTTACCGACATGTATCTATCGTATATGGTAATGCTTCCTGAGATAAGCGCATTGATTTTTGAATCGATTACTGCCTTTTCATAGCGGCGGGATTTTATTCCTTCCTTGAGGACATCTTCTGACGGTACAAACAGGCTTGAGCTGTCGCCCTTGTAGATGACAAGCTTTTCCGCACCCGGCAATATCTCCGCTTCACTGTCTGCATCAAGAGACTGTATCACAGTGGCACTCATGTATTTTTCCGACTCATCCAGATTGTCCTGAATCTTTTTCTGTATCTCCTGTATCTTCTTTTCTTCCTCTGCAATTTTCTTTTTTATCGTGCGTTGATTTGTTTCCTGAACCACAACTGAATCACGTCTTTTTATTGCGGCGGATAATTCCAAAAAAAGTGCCTGTCTTGCCTGCAACAGGCTTTCGTATTGCCTTGCATTCATCTCTTCAACAGGAGGAACACGGCTTGCCTCTGTATTAAGCTGCTCAAGAATCAAGGAGGGAATCATTTTAAGAAGGCTTTTTTCTGCTTCTGAATGAAATCCCTTTTGTGTAAAGTTAAATTCCCTTGCACCAAGCACCCAGTCTCCGGCATGTAAAAAAACTGTCATGTTCAGACAAAGCATGAGGAAGATTAAGATTTTTTTCTTGCATGAACGGAAAAAGAGTGCATTCATCTTTTCTAGTCTGCATCCCCAAGATCATCATCGTCATCGCCAACTGGAACACCCTTCCACTTGACGGAAAGCCATGAATCCAGGAAACCGTCGATGTCACCGTCCATTACCCCCTGGATATTACCCACGGAATATTTTGTGCGGTGATCCTTTACCATTGTGTATGGCTGGAAAACATAAGAGCGTATCTGGCTTCCAAAAGAAATGTCCTTTTTCTCGCCTGCAAATTTCTCGTTTTCCTTTTCCTTCTGTTCCTTGTAGTATTCATACAGCCTTGAACGGAGGATGCTCATTGCGGTTGCCCTGTTCATCAGCTGGCTTCTCTCGCTCTCACACTGGACGACTATACCTGTAGGAAGATGCGTAAACCTTACGGCTGACTCTGTTTTATTGACATGCTGACCGCCCTTACCGCCTGCACGGAATGTATCTACACGGAGGTCCTTTGGGTCAATGTTGACTTCTATGCTGTCATCAAGAACAGGAAATACATATACCGAGGCAAATGAAGTATGACGTCTTGCGTTTGCATCAAACGGACTGATGCGTACAAGACGGTGAACTCCTGCCTCTCCCTTTGTGTATCCGTAGACATAGGGACCTGAAATCCTCATGTTGATTGATTTTAATCCGCCCTCCACTTCTTCCTGGGAAAGCACTTCCATCTTGTAGCCATGCCGCTCTGCCCAGCGCTGGTACATACGGCTAAGCATGAATGTCCAGTCACATGCCTCTGTTCCACCCGCTCCTGCATGAACGGAAAGGAAGCAGTCGTTTTTATCAACCTCATCGGAAAGAAGGTTCAGTATGCTCTGGTGCTCGTATTCTTTCTGTGCTGTATCAAGTAGATCACGAAGCTCTTTTTCTACAGTCTGGTCGTTTTCCTCTATTCCAAGATCGTAAAGGGTCTCCATGTCGGACACTTTCTGAATCAGTTCTTCCCACGGCTCGACACGTCCCTTAAGCATCTTGATGTCATTCATCACCTTTGTGGCCTTGTCATTGTCGTCCCAGAATCCGGGGGCAGTGCTCAAAGCCTCTTTCTCTGCTATTTTTTTCCTGATGTCGTCCGGGTCAAAGACGCCCCCATACGTCCATTATGTTTTCCTTAAGCTCGGAAATGGGTTCGCGTAAATCTTCTAGCATTTTTTTCTCCTGTTATCTTGCAGACTGTCTTGCCTGTTGCCTTGCAGCTGATTTCTGTGGACTCTTTGCTGTACTTGCAGCGGGATTAGATGCAGCACTCATCTGACATCTCCTCCACTTTTTCTCCTTGAGCTCTGTAATCACAAACATGCCCTTGAGCGGGAACTGATAAATACGGACAACGTCATAATAATCCGTGACGCGGTCAATATCCTTCTTAATCTCTGTAAGGTCAGCCTCCGATATCTTTGGGTTCTCCCAACATGAACGCTGAACTTTTTTGAATCCTGAATTAGTAAGCAGCTCAACCAGCGACTTGGCACTGTCTATACTGCCCGGGTCTACAATAATTGAAACAAACATATCTATAGAATAATTAAAAGATTGCATCTTGTCAAACCTTTAATTTTGTTCGATGATATAAAATATGAAGAAAACACAAATTTTTAAGCGTATTTTTCTTATTCTGTCACTTTCCCTGTCTTTTTGTGCGTTTTCACAGAGCTCCAGGCCTGTTGTAAGCAATCTGGAGACTTCAACCGTATCTACAAATAAAATCGAGCTCAGGTGGACTCTTCCAGCAAATCCTTCGGGGAAGACAATTACCGGAATTGCAGTTTACCGTGACACAAAGCCTATAAAATCAATTGAAAACATGCTTCCCCTTGCCGTGACCCACCCAAGATCCGAGACATGGCAGGATACAGTTACAGACCTCAAGGATTATTATTACGCCGTAGTCTGTGTTGTTCTTGAAAGTGAAAAAAGCGGCTATGAAAATAACTTGTATTATGACGAGCAATATGACAGAAAACCTTCGGAAATCATCGGGAAAGCATATACTTTGATTCTGCCCGGTGTAAATGCCACAGTTGCGGGAATCAGGGCAAAAGGACGCTCATCGGCGGATACCATAATCGAGCAGCAGAAGACCGAGAAAATTTACCGTGACAATGAGCTTAGGGAAAGACCCCTTCCATACATGGATTTTCTGGCAGGAGAGACATATCCGGATCCAGTAATTGACAAAAACGCAAGAAATGAGGCGCTTTCTTTTGTTACTGCTGATAAGAAGAAAAGTCCTGTGATGGAAAACTATATTTTTCAGGATGATGTGGTAAGGAGTAAAGGAGAAGATGCGGCTCTGTTTGACATACTCAAAGGCTCTTTTATAAACAGGCGCTACACACAGGCAGAAAAAGAACTGTACGATTTTACATTGACTTCAGTAAATCAAGATACAAGAGACAGGGCATGTTTTTATCTGGGAGAATGCTATTACTACAACGGAAAACTCAGTGACGCAGTAAGGATTTTCATAAGCCTTCAGGATAAATACCCATCTTTAAGCAGAAAATGGACCGATGCCTGCCTTGATATATTTGAAATCACTACTGTCCAAAATAATTTCATAACCCCAGCTCCGGTTGTAAATTACTGACAGCAAGAACTTTTTCAGGCGGACTTCCTGCAAACCATTCGAACAAATCCTTCCGCTGGAAAAGGCAGACTGAAATCTCGCAGATAA
>JAGADS010000012.1 GCA_017613485.1 Treponema sp. | reverse complement strand
TTCTCGTATTCAGGATAATAATCGCTTGTTGAAGGCCTAGTTACCAGAAGCAAAGTCGGAAGCATAAGTGTATAAAAATCAGAGTTTCCTGTGCTTGAGTCGAATATGCCTTTTTCCGCAGAATCAATTGCAGGAGTGTATGGATTTGAATGAGTGACCCGGCTGTATTCGTAGTTCATTATCTCTGATGGCCACACGATTTTCATTACGCGCTCACATATCTCAAGCAATACCTGCTCTACCGGTGTATATTCCTCCGAGGCCGGTTTATGAAGCTCTGATATTGCCAGCTTTAACGATGACGGAGAACCGTTTTCAGCATAGTCCAGCGCCTTTTTGTCAATTGAATAGAAATATGATCCCTTTGACTTTGGAAATGAAATGCTCACCCCCAGGCTGGTCCCTGAACCCGATGAACCTGAGGAACCTCCAATTGAGCCTGCCACAGACTGACCGTCCTGCGCTGTTCCTGAATGTGATGAATCATCAGAATCAGAACTGCCCCATTTGCGTCCTGTGGAAGATTCCCGTTCCCCAGAATTACCGCCATTCGGTTTTGGTGTACTTGCACAGGAGAAAATGCATAGAGAAGAAATTACTGCCGCAATGACAAATGCATGCCGCCAAAGTTTCAATTCTATTCATCCTCCATAAGGGAATCATCATCCATGTAAGGGAAATCCTTGCGCCTGATCTGCTGGATGAAATACAAAACTACGAGGATGACTCCGATAATCACGAAAAACAGCGGCCACCACTGATGAATGAACGTTGAAAGCGAAACTTCGAGTATGTGGAATGAAAAGAGGGAAAAGAAAATCCCCAGAGCAATAAGGCTGATTGCAGGAAAAAGATAAATGCTCTTCATGCGCCTGAGCTTATAGAGGCCTGCAGGAACAAGGGATATGCCCGCCGCAATTACCATAATCGGCCAAGTCTGCCTGATGGTATAGGGAATGACGTGCAAGTCGATGAGCAGGAACAAAAGTCCCATCTGCAGGAAAAACAGTCCCAGAAGAATCAGAAGCCAGTTGGAGAAAGGTCCAAGCCCAAGGAACAGGAACAAGGCACCCACAATGATGTTGATGATAACCCTCGTTGTTATGGTTTCGCCAGAGGCAAAGGAATGGGTCGCCATAAGGAAGATTCCCGCAATTACCAGTACAATTCCCAGCACCAGCGCTATGGTTTTTCCCGATATTTCCCTGAGTTTTTTAAGTTTTTTGTTTTCTGTTGAATTATCACTCATTTTTGGACTGCTTCCTTACCTTGAATTCCTCTCTATAGAATATAATACTTTTGACATCTTGCCAATATCTATTTCCTTTGTTACAATCAATAATATGAAATATAAGTTACATGGTTTTAAAATATTTGTTGCATCAGCATGCATTTTCCTCTTTTTTTCATGTTCCCAGAGTACGGGGCCAATACTTGAAAGGGCTTTTACCAAGGAATATCAGGATGAACAGGCACAGTACATGCAAATTCTGGAAAACGAGGACCTTCCCGCACAGACAAGGTTCGGTGTCATAAACCAGATGTCAAAGAACATGCTTGCCGTAAAGGACTACACCAGCCTTATTGTTTTTCTTACCGACTGGGTTGAAGCCCATCCCGATGACGAATACAACGCATACTGGCTTTTGATGATTGCCCACGCCTATCTGGAAAACGATGCTGACCCCATGGCACAGTATTATTTTGAGCGCATACTCATAAACTACGAGGATCTTATAGTTGAAGGAACATCCGTCCATTACCGTTGCCTCATGCACCTGATAAAGCTCTGCGATACCCCGGCAACACGCATAAAGTATTTCAACCAGCTGATTTCAAGATTCCCTAATGAAGTAAGCACAACAGAACTATATGTCCGTATGGCACTTGAATACGAGAAAGAAGGTGACTGGAAACAGGCCCTTAAATGCTTCCAGCTGTTTCTGGATCAGGAGGATGCCGCCACAATTCAGATAACCGACATTCCCAACGCATACATGATGGCACGCCAGCTCATAAACTTCAACAACTCAAGCAAGGACTGGACATATTCAAGTCTGGACAGGCTCGTGCGTGACATAAAGGTTGCAATCAATGACTATGACCCTTACACGCTGGACTCACTAAAATCCAAGGTCAACTTCTTTGCAATGTCATGGAGGCAGGACGAGACAGCCGCCAATGCACAGGATGAGTTTACGATGGATTCCTACATGATAGGAAACACGATTCACTACGCTTCAACGATAGACGAGTCATCAACTCCCAGCGAGGCATACCTCAGGACATGGGGATGGACCTCATACCTGAACGTGTGGTACTTCTATTTCCGCAGGGTAAACTTTCCCGCAGACCCGGAGATCCATGGCCGTTGGGAATGGGCAGGCATCTACTACGGCGAGAAGATGTAGGCATTTCCTCCAAATCCGTGAAACCAAAGATCCTCATCACCATATTCTTGACCGCGGTTTGACCGTGTGATATTCTTATGCCGAGGTGCCTTTCATGAAGAGATTTCTTTCCCTGATTTTGCTGCTTGCGGTGGGGCTTCCACTTTTCTCTGCTCCGCTTTACATAGAGGACAACACATACGATGAAGAGAAATACATAGGCGAAGTCCTTAAGCTTATCTCTGAATCCGCACAAAAAGCAGGTATTGAGCCTGTTGACTACGACACACTGGATCTGGTTCCTTACAGCTACTCCTGGGGACAATACAAAAAGCTTGAGCCGGAATCAGAGCGCCTTATAAAAGAAAAGGAAAAGATTGAGTCAACAAGAAAACAGTTATCCGGTTTTTCCAATGTGACAATTTACGGAAGCAGCGGTAAGATTGATGACGACTATATCGCAGACCTTGACAAGAGGATAGAAGAGGCAAAGGAAAGGGAGAAAAAACAGATAGACCCGACAATATGCTACCCCAGAGTGACTTTCAAGCTGTTGACGGAGGAATCTTACAGGGGAACAACCAGCATTCAATTTGAGATGAATTATTTCCTTGACTCAGAGAACAGCAAGGATTTCAGAGGAGAATTTGACTCCGGTTATTTAGACACAAGGAAAAAGAAGGCAGAGCTCTGCGCAAAATTCATAGAGGCATTCTACCCATACATTTCCGGGAAGACACAGAAGCAGGAATACTCAGCACCGGAAATCATAGACCAGAGGACTGTCACGGAACCGGACGGCTCAAAGAACCAGGCTTCCATCAATGTTGCAGTGAGGGACGACTATTCTTTTATCGTGCGTACAAAATCATCAATAGCAGACTACAGCCCGACTTGGGACCTCAAGGAAAACCTTACAAAAAAAATCACGGGAAACACGAACTACTCAACTTTCTGGGTTCCATATTCCCCAGACGGAAAATCAATTCTATTTGCAAACCAGAGCTCACCAACTGTAATCGGGGTAAATGAAAACAATGCCATAACATCACGCGTGCAGTACAAGTTTCCATCATCATCATACGCCTCACTGAGCTTCTTATCTTCAGGAGATCCGTTTATTGTGGATCAGGCTAACTTTAAGATATATTTCCCGCAGAAAAACGGAGAAAAGCTTCCGTACATGACTTTTCCGGTATCAATAATCACTGCCATAGCATCAGGTCCTGACAATACTATATGCTTCCATGTCGACAACTCTGTCCTGTTCTTCAACACAAAGACTTATTCGCTTGAAAAAGTCGTCATGCTGGAAGATGAGGAAAGCGGCATTTCCCTGCTCAAGATTCTTAAGGACGGCTCTTTTATTACCGTAAACAGAAATGAATGTTACATCTCAAGGTTTTCTGACACAGGAAAACTCATGTGGAACTTTCCTTTTTCCGATTCGCTTAAGTATTCGATTTATGCAGGCGGCGGAAACGGAATGTACTTTTTCTATGACACAATCTCCAATGTTTGCTGGAGGATTGCAGAAAGCAACGCAGACCTGCCGCCAGTTCTTGCAGCCCTTAAAAACAGCAACGGCAACATTCATGAGGCATCCCTAAAGGAGACCGCGGACATATATAAAAAAAACGCATACACACTGTACGAGGCAGGAAGCTATTCGGCTGCACTTGAGAACTTCACCAGGTATCTTGAGATAAGCCCGGCAGACACAGATGCGGCGGATAAAAAACTTCTATGCGAGGTTGCACTTAACAAAAAGCTTGCGGCTGACAAAACGAACGAGGCTCTTGACCTCTATGATGAATATGGGGCGGAAACAGCAAGGAGCGCATATCAGGAGGCAATGAAGCTTCTTGAGAAACTCCGTAAGCAGGTTCCTTGGGATGAGGATGTGCAGGAAGCCTATGCAGACTTGAAATACGCCTTTAACCCGGAAGAAGGATTTACCTCAGCAGATGTTCCTTCAATCTCAGTGGAGGCATTTGATCTTTCTGTCCTGTTCCCTGTACTGATGAATGTATATGCCACAAATCCGGCAGGTTTCATCACCGTGAAAAATAACGGAAGCGCGCCTCTTAAGAACATCTCCGTTTCATCTTACGTAAGGAAATACATGGACTTTCCAAGCAAGGGAGAGGCAATCGCAAGCCTTAATCCAGGTGAGCAGGCAGAGATTGAGATAAGGACTGTTTTGAATTCAAAGTCACTCCAGGTCACGGAAAACACAGTACTCCAGATGCAGTTCACAGTCTCATGGGAAGAAGACGGCAAGACAAAGAACATCTCAATCACAAGACCCGTCACACTCTACAAGAAAAGCGCCATGTCATGGGCAGACACCGCAATGCTCTCGTGCTTCATACAGCCCAATGATCCTACTGTCTCTTCATTTGTGTTCTCTTCACTTTCCAAGGATAACCCGGATATTCTATCGACAAACGTAAGCAAGGCAATATCACTGTCAAATGCAATAGGCTCAATTCCGCTTACCTATGTATCAGATCCTGAGACTCCGCTTTCACAGATGATAGACAACGAGTATTCCGTTGACACAGTACGATTCCCTGCCGATACACTATCGCTAAAGGGTGGCGACTGTGATGACATGACCACACTCTTCTGCTCCATTCTTGAAAGCGCAGGAATTCCTACGGCACTGATTACCACTCCAGGTCATATTTTCTCAGCATTCGACACAGGACTAAAGGAAAACACTGCATGGAAAAATCTTGAGGCAGGATACCGCACGATTTCAATAAACGGCAATGTCTGGATTCCGGTTGAGACCACCATTCTGTCCGAAGGCTTTGAAAAGGCATGGAAATCCGCATCCAAGGAAATATCAGAAAACGAATTTGAATGCACGCTGATTCACGAGGCATGGGAAGTCTATGCCACCGCCACGAATCAACAGGGAAAACAGGACGTAAAGATTCAGGATGCAAAATTCATCTCCATGAACAAAAACTCTGCATCCAGTATTAAGGCACTGATTAAACAGGCACTCCAAAAAACCTCCGGCACAAAACCCGCAGAACAGAATGCACTTGCAAGACTGTGGTATTCAATCGGCGAAAAGGAAAAAGCCGCACAGGTGCTATCGTCAATCACAGAAAAATCCCCGCAATACAAACCTGCCTACTCAAACCTTGCCCAGGTCTATTCCGAGCTTGGACGTGAAGACGAGGCCACCAGAGTAAAGGAACGTGCAAGGAAAATCACCGGCTCAGAAATCAGCACCAGAAAAACCGATGACACATCACGGGCAGCAGACTCAGCAGGAACTATGTGGGAGGAATGATTCGTAATTCGTAATTCGTAATTAACCTCTAAATATTGACACATTGAATCATATTTATTAACATGATTTTTAAGAGGTAAAGTATGAAATATTTAAAAGTTGGATTTAACATTAGGAAAGTTTTTGTAACATTTTTTCTTGTATTCGTTTCCACAATCAAGATTTTTGCTGACGGTGGTTCGCTGTTTTCGGACATATCAGGAAGTTATGCAATTTATCATGATTTGAGGTTTAATGACGAGGCAATCATAGGAGTTTGTTATATTGGAGAAGATACCGTTTTG
>JAGADS010000117.1 GCA_017613485.1 Treponema sp. | reverse complement strand
ATTATGCATTTGATACAGAAGAGATGTTTTCTTCCGGTCGGATAGTACCCGAAACTTTTACAACTTCCTCAAACTTCGCACATGAGATGAAAATCATTGTCGCCACAAGAAACGAGGTGATTATCCATATCATGGCATTCTGGAATACAGGCGCTCTGCCAAGAAAATACTCCTGAGTATACGGTAATGTTTCTTCTGGATATATCTTCATTTTCCTACACCTCTCCGTTCTGACTGTTCCACATTTCTGCGTACACCCCTTTCTGTAGCAGGAGACTCTGGTGGCATCCACTTTCTACAACGTGTCCTTCGTTTAGTACGAATATCCTGTCGCAGTTCTTTATTGTAGAGAGACGGTGTGCAACAATGATTGTGGTGATGTTTTTTCCTATTTTATCAATCGTCTTCATGATTGAAGCCTCAGAAATGCTGTCAAGGCTTGAGGTTGCCTCGTCAAGGACAAGTATTCTGGGCTTGCGGAGCAGTATCCTTGCAAGTGCTATCCTCTGACGTTCCCCGCCAGAAAGGGAGGCTCCCTTTTCTCCAACTTTTGTCGCAAATCTGTCATTTAATCTTGCTATGAATTCCAATGCCTGTGCATCTTTTGCGGCGGTGAAGACATCTTCAGCCGTGGCATCATCGTTTCCCCATGCGATGTTCTCCTGTATCGTTCCGCTGAAAAGAAGTATGTCCTGCGGTACATAACCGAAAAAACTCCTGTAGGATTCTGTTTTTATATCCCTGATGTTTTTTCCATCAAGAAGAATGTCCCCGCTGTCTGACTTATAGAATTTTAGCAGGAGCTTGAGGAGCGTTGTTTTCCCAGATCCAGACGGTCCGACAAATGCAACCTTCTGACCTGCCTTTATGTCAAGCGAGATATCTTTGAGGGTGATTCCACGTGTGCCATAGGAGAAAGAAATGTTTTTCATGCTTATGCTGCCCTGTGCCTCCGTAAGGGAGAAAAGTCCGTCATCATCAGCATCTTCTTCCTGTAGGTCAAGAATCTCTCCAAGTCTCTTACCTGCGACTGACAGTTCCTGTAACTGTGGCTGCAGGGTGATGAGCCTTCCCAAGGGACCTAGAAAATATCCGAGGAGGGTGACAAAGGAGATAAGCTCTCCAAGGGAAAGAGAGCCTTTCATTATGAGCCAGCTCCCGTACCAATAGACCGCAAGGCTTCCAATCTGGCTTAAAAATCCCTGCAAAGTTGACTGAAAGTTGCTCAAATTCATGAGCTTGAAGCCTTCTTCTATAGATTGAATGTTTTTTATCTCTGCCCTGTCGAAAGAGTCATCCTCAGTGGAGAGTGCTTTAATGGTCGAGATTCCGTTTATGCTCTCCACGAAATGAGAGTATTTCTCTGCCTCAATTACAGCACGTGAATAGATGAGTTTCCTGAACTTTTTTGAGAACAGCAGGACGAGAAAAGCGGAAAGAAGAACAGGAATGATTGCGATTCCGACAAGGGATGAACTGAATGTAAGAAGGACGATGCCTGTGAATATGAGCATGACGCAATCTAATATGACACCTACGCACATGGATGAGAGGGCGTTCTTTATGGTGGAGATGTCTGTAAATCGGGATAGTATCTCTCCGCTTTTTCTCTTTGTAAAGAAATCCAGAGGCAGGTGCATGATGTGTCTGAAATACTCCAGGGATAAGGAGGCCTCCATCTTGTTTCCCAGAAAGTTTATAAGGTGGTTACGTGCATACCCCAGAAGGCTCTGGAAGATGATTACAGCAAGATAGGCAAGTGAGATGGCGACAAGAGCAGAAGGAAGATAGGAGTAAATGACCTCGTCAATAAGGAAGCGGAAATAGAATGCTCCGAGAATTCCTAGAATTGTCATTAAAAAACTTGCCACAAAGATTCCGATGGCAGTCTTTTTGTTCTGTGAAAGGAGATGGAAAAAACGCTGGATGAATGATTTGTCGTCGCTTGTCCTTTCAAACGTCTGGTCTGGAGATATGAGGAAGAATATCCCGCTCCACATTTTTACAAATTCTTCATCGGTTATCCATTGAATTGAATCACCTGGATCGGCGATGAGGATTCTGTCCTTTTTGATTTTGTAAATTACAATATAATGCTCAAGTCCGTTTTTGATGATGTGCGCTATCAGAGGAAACGGCAGATTACCGGAAATCTTTTTGTCGTGTGATGACATTATCTTGCAGGTAAATCCAAATTTCCCGGCAGCTTTTTCAATGCCCCTTGCAGTCGTACCCATTCTGTCGGTGCCCGCAACATTCCGTATTTTTGTAATTGCAATGCGTTTTCCATAATGCTTTGCTATGGTTGCAATACAGGCAGCTCCGCAGTCGCTTTCGTCCTGCTGTTTTACAAGTACAATTTTATCCCTCATAATGACTCCATTTTTTCTATGTCAATCTTAATTACTCTACTATTGTATCACTTGACAAAAAAAAAAAAAAAGTATATTATAATAGATTTACCGAAAAAAGATTAACTTTTTTTCTTGCATTTTGAAAAAGGTGTGTTATAATGTATTTATAAATTGTTGGAGGATAGAATGAAAAAAGTAAAGTATCCGAACCTGGAAGACTATGACCTTTCCGCTTACGAGGAACTCAAGGGCGACATCCTGTACAGGATAAACGGCGGAAAGGACATTGAGAACACCAATGATGCAGTTGCCAATGCCGAGGTAGGTGACAAGCTTGTAAGGGATGATGGGACAGAAGTAACGATTACACAGGGTGACATCACATGGGCCAGAGAACATGGCGGCAAGGTTAACGAAAACAGTTCTGCCGAGAACAATAACAGTAGTAACAATAATTCTGGTGGCAACGGTGGAACTTCAACCAAAACAAACAATAATTCCAGTTCAAATACTGGAAGTTCAACAGGAGGAAGTTCAACCACAGCGACATCTGGAAATAATATGTCAGGAAAAACAAATGGTAATGCCGGAAATACCCCTGTAAATCAAGTTGTTACACCATCTTCTAAACCAAAGAATGAAGTTGGTGTGATAAAGTTGAACACTGTAGCAGTAAAAACGATAAATGGCTGTGAAATTGAGTGTAGTGATAATAAAACTATAATAAGGGTTCCTGCTAATGATAAAAACGCCATGAAAGAGGCTGAGGATAAATTCTTGGCATATACTAACGAAGGCTTGGACTGTAAGCTGGAGGTATATACTGCTAATGGAAGTGCAAGGGTCTTCTCTAAATATTCAGATTTCTATGATGAATTACATCCAAAACAAGAGTCGAAACCTTTGTACGAAAATGAATATCTAAAGATAGAAGCTGGAAAAGTAACAGGTGGGTATAAATTAAAAGATACTACTCCATGGGAAGTTGACGCAAGTGCATTGGAACTTAGCACTTCAAATAGTTGGGAATTTTTTGAAGTAAGCAGTTCATGTCAAGCGTTAAATTTAGAAGGATCTGTTTCTTATGCAAGTCTTAAGGATCCTGGATTATCAATATCAGCAAAAGCTTCGATTCTCGATCTTGAAGGGGATGTATCTTTTAGAGCATTAGGTTATAAAGTTACTGTCTCACCTGGTGTTTCGTTAGGTAGTATTGGAGGGGAAATTTCTGTTTCTCCAAATGGATTTAAATTTGGAGTCGCTTGCGGAATAGGCGGTGGAATTGGTGTAACTTGGGGCAGAGAATGAAAAGAGTGACAATAGCTGGTATATCTCTTATCATATTTATAATTAGTCTTTTTGTGCTATATTTTTTTCCTCATATTGATGGAGAGGCTGTTAAATATGTAATGACGGAAAATGGACCTAAGTTTAAAGAACTTGAAGGAAAACTGTATGATGTTGAGGAATATAAAGAAGGACATTACTATTTGGTTGATGATAATGAAATAATAGTTGAAACAACGATTCAAGAGTGGAAGAAAAGCAGGATGCTTTGTATTTTGTCACTTGTCATCAGACTTGTAGCTATAGCTAGTATTTTAGTTTTTTCTCTTCTAGGTTTCTTTTATCCTATGCTTAAAACACTGTCAACAAAGAAAAATTATTTATTTCCTAGATAGGGCAATAATACATAAAGAGACATTTAACCAACAGGAGGAAAAAAATGAAAAAGTTCATTAAATGTTTGGTGGTATTATTCTTGGTGCTGAGTCTTTACGGCTGCAAGAATAATGATGATGGGGCTACAGCCTCGATAAACGAGGTTTTCTACACGAATGTCGATCCAGACGGTATGGCAATGGATGAACTTGACAGGGTAACAAATATCCGTAATGGAAGCTATTGCCATTACTATCTTGTTCTAAACTGCCATCAGCCAGACAAAGATGTCGTAAAGCTGATTATGCAGTATGAAAATAATAACAGTGTAAGGGAAGATGAGTATTTGTTTGGCAGGACCTACAGCGATGTTAATCTGGTTGTCTGGTGGAGTGATGCATATTGGAATTTCACAAGCCCAGAAAGCAACAAGGAATTAAGATGTTATCTTGAGGATGCTTCAGGAAGAAGAAGTGAGCCATATACATTCCACATAAACCTGGTACAGGGCTGACAGTCGAGAAGCTCCCTTTTCAGTTTGAATACTTGAAAAGGGATGCCT
>JAGADS010000116.1 GCA_017613485.1 Treponema sp. | reverse complement strand
TATTTTGACTTTTCTTAAGTTTTCTGGTATAATCTTGCCATCAAACAGGGTAAAGGGAACAAAAGTGACTTATAGCGAAAAGTTTTGTTTTGTAAGACAGCTGGACGAAACCGACTGCGGAGCCGCATGTGTCTCCATCATCGCAAAATATTATGGCAAAAGTATCTCTGTTTCAAAAATAAGGAATCTTGCGGGAACAGACTCGCATGGCACATCTGCTAAAGGAATAGAGAAAGCCGCATCCTTCCTGTCAATGACTTACAAATCAATGTTTTCCAAGGAAAAAGAATTCAACACAGGCTTCAACTCTCCTGTCATCTGCCAGATTTACAGGGATGGACTTGAGCATTATGTCGTAGTACTCAGGACTAAGAATAATAAAATACTAGTTGCCGATCCTGCCGACAGAATCTCATGGATTGAAAAAGACCAGCTCATGGAATGGTGGTCCGGCGTTTTCTTTGTGCTGGCTCCTGTCAAGGGTTTTGAAAACAACAAAGAGGACAAGTCATTTTTATCACTCTTTTTTTATCTTGTGACGGAAGACAAGGCCATAGTTGCAGAAACATTACTGGCAAGTTTTCTTCTTACTGTACTTGGAATCCTGGGTGCGTTTTATTTCCGTTTTCTTATCGATGACGTTATTTATTCATTCCTTAAGACGGCTCTGGCTGCAATATCAATTGGATATCTCATTGCCATCATTTTCCAGAACATCCTGGGCTATGCAAGGAACCACCTGCTCATGTATCTGGGAAACAAGATGGAAGCAACCTTGCTTTTGAATTTTTTCCGGCACATATTAAGGCTGCCTCTGGACTTCTTCACCAAGCGTAAGGACGGAGAGATACTGTCACGGCTTTCTGACATAAGCTCAATCAAAAATGCACTGTCCGGCATGACCGTAGGCGTAATCCTTGACTGCGTGATGCTTCTTTTTGGAGGAATCGTTCTTTTCATGTTCAGTGCAAGGCTTGTCTTTATCGCAATGATACCGGTAGTCATCTCCGGGATAATGGTCATCTTGTTCTCAAGGACATTCAAGCGCCTTATTTACAGCAGGGCACAGATAGAGGCAGAGAAGTACTCGCATTTTGTGGAAAGCATCTACGGCATCTCAACCATAAAGGCACTTTCCACCGAGGATGACTCCTACGACAAGGCCGAGATTAAAATCATTGACGCAGTACAGAAAGGTTTCGAGCTTGCCAATTTCTCCAACATCCAGTCAACAATACAGGCTTTTCTTTCACAGGTCGGAAGTCTTGCCGTATACTGGTACGGAAGTGTCCTAATCATGCGTGGAAGCATGTCACTGGGCGAGCTTATTTCTTTTGTAACATTACTGGGCTATTTCCTCGGTCCGTTGGGCAGGCTCATAACACTGCAGCCACAGCTACAGGAACTGTCGGTCTCAGCAAGAAGGCTTGGCGAGATATTTGATTTAAAAGAAGAGAATGAGGGAAAGGACGGATCGTTTCCAATTGACAGGGATTTTCAGTTCAGCAAGCTTAGCATAAAAAAGCTCACTTTCTCATACGGAACCCGAGGCAACACACTGGAAGACATAAACCTCGAGATCAACAGGGGCGAGAAAGTCGCATTCGTGGGAAGCTCCGGCTCAGGAAAGACAACCCTTATGAAGCTCCTCCTCAAATTCTATATGCCCAACCATGGGGAAATCCTCCTGGACTCAAGGAACATAATGGATTACAGCACAAAGGATTACAGGGCGATTTTCGGATATGTACCGCAGGAAATACTCTTGTTCAGCGGGACAATCTACGAGAACATCGCATGGGGGAATTACGATGCAAGTCCAGAGCAGATTTTTGATGCGGCACAAAAAGCGGATGCCCTTGGATTCATAGAAAGGCTTGAGGACCGCTTTCAGACAAAGGTCGGCGAGAAAGGTGCTTCTCTTTCCGGTGGTGAGCGTCAGAGGATTGCACTTGCAAGAGTCCTTCTACGCAAACCGGGAATCCTTATTCTAGATGAGGCAACATCAAATCTGGATAGTCTCTCTGAGGCCTCAATAATGAATTCAATTGACAGTCTTCCCAAAGGCACCACCACCCTGATTGTGGCACACCGTCTTGCATCAATTAAAAACTGCGACAGGATTTTTGTTTTGAACGAGGGAAAGCTTGTGGAAAGCGGAAAGCATCAGGAGCTTCTGGACAAAAACGGTTTTTACGCAAGCATGTGGAAACGCCAGAACAATGCATGACTGGATAAGAGGTATTATTATGAAAATATATTCAGACAAATTGCTGACCAAAACGCAGGAATACTTCTTCAGGCACAAGCCCTCGATGCAGAGAAAGTTCATATTCATCATTGCATCCCTTTTAGTCATTGCGTTCATCTGGTTTGCAGCGGCACCGTTCGAGGAAGTCATAAAGACATCAGGATTCATAAGGCCACAGAGCAACATATCATCCGTGTCCAATGCCGTAACAGGAAAGATAACGAAAGTTGATTACAGTCCAGGAAAAGAAGTAAAAAAAGGAGACCTGCTTCTAAGCATAGATCCAACTCAGATATTAAAAGAGAAGGAAAGTTTGGTCACGGAGCTGGACGAGCAGGGAAAAAGGCTGCTTGGACTTAAATACATAAGCGAAAGCATAGAAAAAGGCATGAATGTGATACCGGAAGGATTTGAGGAGGCAGACTTAAGATTCAGGAAATGGCAGGAAAACCTCAGCCAGCTGGAGAAAACAAAAGACAACAGTCTCTATATACTGAACATAGAAAGGAACCTTCCCAAAAACATGACCACGGAAACAAGGCTCAAGGAGTACACATACAATTACAACATCGCACTGGATGAGTACAATGCTTTGAACACTTCCTTCAGGCATGACATTACACAGGAGATAGAGAACCTTGACATTTCCATAAAACTCAACAAGACAAAACTGGAACAGCTGGAAGATTCGCTTAGATATACAAATGTCACTGCGCCCATTGATGGTGTGATTCAGGAGATAGCAGCCCTAAATCCCGATGACTGGATACAAAGCGGGCAAAAGCTTTTTAACATTATTCCAAGTGGGAATGAAAACTGTATTGTTGAACTGTCTGTACCTGCAAGTCAGGCCGGTAAACTTAACAAAGACATGAAGGTTAAGATGCGTTTTCCGAGTCTGCCGTATTATGAATTCGGTGGAGCGGAAGGAAATATACTTACAATTGATCCTGACGTTTCAACAACCAACAATGGAACGGCTGTTTTTCTTATTAGAACCGACATGGACAGGAATGTTTTGACGGGAAAATCAGGTCAGGATTTTCCCTTGCGTATAGGACTTCAAGTTGATGCAAGGATAATAGTTGC
>JAGADS010000115.1 GCA_017613485.1 Treponema sp. | reverse complement strand
TTTCATATTTCCTCTTTTTTGCATTAGTCACTTGCTTTTTCTACCATAAAAAGATAAAATTGACCAAATGCGTAGACATCCTATTAGAAAGTTTGTAGGACTGACAGTCCTGTACGCCGCTCTCATTGTCGGCATATTTGTATTGCAATTTAAGACCGAATCTGTCATCAACCGGGTTTTTGGTGACTTACGGATTACTCTAGCTCAAACCCAGGGTGACAAGAACCTCATGAAGCTGAAGAACCAGTTTCAGGTTTCATACCGGGGTCTTAACTTGATTGCCTCTGATACAAGTCCGGTTAAGGCATTTAATTCTGCAAATCCTGATGCTGTAATGAATCTTGTTCTGGATAATTTTACCGAAACAAAGAATTCATTGCAACTGAATTTTGCAGGCGGTTCATCGATTTCATTCGCCGTTTCCGATGAGGTTGAAGGCGGTGCCCTGACCATTTATGCCAACGCAGGCTCAGGACTTGATACGATTTCCATACCGTACCGCAATGCATCCACACACACAATCGAGGAACTCAGTGCAGGCCGTGTAATACTAAACTCCAAGGAAGCCCTCCTGTCGCTTACTGCAGCAGAAGTTGACTCCGAAAGAATCTATTTAACCTCTGATAATCCAGTGGCAAGTTACGGACTGTATGACCCGAGCCGCAAGTTTGAGTTTGTTGCGGTTGCAGGAATGCCGATGACCGATGCCCAGTCTTACAATACATCAATTAAACAGTTCAGGGATACTTTGGTTACTCGTTTCAGCCAGGTGGCCGGAGGAAATCAGACAGAGGATCTGAGCGAAAAGGATGTAGTGGCATTTGTAGCAGAGATGGCAAGCCGCAATCAGTACAACGAGAGCCTTGACATGGTTCCAGATTCATTCAAGAGGAGCAACAGACGCACTTATGTCTCTGCCCCTTATTTTGACAACCTTGTGAACATGGACAAGACGCTTTCCCTTGAGCTTGAACGCTTTAATTCAATGGTTCAGACTGCAATATCATCTGGAAACCTTGATATCTATACAGTAGACGGAATTACAGACTACATGCTTCGTGAAAAGAACACAGGCACAGTCCTTTCAATTCTTGGGCTTCTTGGCAAGATGGAAGATACACCTCCCACCGTTACACAGGCAATCGGAATACTCAGTGTTTATGGAAACATGCTCAGCAAAGACAAGGAGATATCTGCCCGTCTTATGCCTGCTCTTCCTTACTGTATTTCCGTGCTTGAGGACAATGCTGTTCTTGAAAACGGTGTGCTTCATATTACGGAAAACGATATATTCATTACAGTTGAACAGAATGTAATTCTTGGAACTGCCCTTATTCCAATCGGCTCCCTGACAGGACACAATGAATATGTAGAGGCTGGACGGCTTCTTGTAAACCAGCAGCTTGTCTATGTAAGCTCAATGAATCTTCAGGCTCTTTCCGCACTGTATCCGTTGCTTCTTCCGAACAATACATATTATCCGCACACTGTGGTCATGGGTTACTACGGCAACACTCCTGTGTGGGCATGGACATGTGCAAACAGCATAAAGTACAGCATCGCTTCAAACGGCGTTGTCAGCATCAACATAGACTTCCCGCTTGAAAACACACACTACATGATAATCAAGGGTGTTCCTACATTCCACCAGACCATAGAAATCCAGCAGATGATGTTCCGCACCGATCCGAGGTTTGAGACATACAATTCTTCCGGCTATGTCTATTCAGAGTCAAGCAAGACTCTCTTCCTCAAGTCAAGGCATAAGGCCAAGACCGAGCTGATAAGGCTATGGTGTGACGCAGCCAGCAACTTCGTGCAGAAAAACTGATGGCGGGGGCATGCATGGACGTTCAGCAGATTCTTAATTCTCCGATTGCAGCACCTTTAAGGGAACGTTTTTTGCGTTATGTAAGGATCTGTACCCAGAGTGATTCATCAAAGGCAGATTCAGGGATTCAGCCCAGCACGGAATGTCAGCGGGACCTTGCATCTGTTTTGAACGGGGAATTGAAGGCACTGGGACTTGTGGACGTTCAGACTACAGAAAAATGCTATACCTACGCCCGTCTTCCATCTTCACCTGGAATGGAGAAAGTACCTTCGATATGCCTTCTTGCACACATCGACACGGTTGAGGAAGTAAGCGGAAAGGACGTTAAGCCCATAATCCATGAGAATTACAGCGGAGAGCCAATAAAGCTTCCTTATGGAAACATACTTGATCCCAAAGAGGACAAAGCCCTTGCTCTTGCCGCAAAAGATAAGGATACAGTCATCACAAGCGACGGAAACACTCTTCTTGGTGCCGATGACAAGGCAGGTGTCAGCGAGATAATGACCGCACTTGAGTATTTTGTTCAGCACCCGGAAGAAAAGCACGGTGACATAGAGGTCATTTTCTCTCCAGACGAGGAAACTGGTCACGGAATGGACAATGTTCCCCTTAATCTAATAAAATCCAAATGCGCGTACACGGTGGATGGCGGTCATATAGGAGAGCTTGAGACCGAATGCTTCAACGCATACAAGAGTGAGGTTCAATTTACCGGAAAAGCCATGCACACAGGCACTGCACGTCCCAACATGGTGAATGCAATCAACATGGTGACTGCATTTGTTCAGCTTTTGCCACATCACCAGATGCCGGAGACTACGGACGGACGGATGGGGTTTTATGCTCCGATGGAAATATCCGGTGGAATGGAAAAGGCATCACTTACACTTTTCCTGCGTGATTTTGATGACGATGGAATGAAGAAGCGTCTTTCTCTGGTTGAACATTTTGCACAGGCGGCAGCTGATTCTTACGGTGGCAGTGTAAAAGTTACGCATACAAAGCAATATATAAACATGAAGACGATTATGGATCAGCATCCGGAGGTTGTAAGTAATCTTGTGTGTGCCTATAAAAATGCAGGAATTGAACCTGTGTTTCCTCCGATTCGTGGTGGAACTGACGGTTCAAGGCTTACGGAGATGGGCCTCCCCACACCCAATATTTTTACAGGCGGACACAACTTTCATTCAAGGTCTGAGTGGGCAAGCTTGAGTCAGATGGTCTGTGCGGTAAACGTGCTTATTCAGCTGGTATTGAAGTGGACAAAAACAGAATAGAGGGGATATAGATGTACGAATATCATGTAGAAGGCGG
>JAGADS010000114.1 GCA_017613485.1 Treponema sp. | reverse complement strand
TGAGTACATCATCGACAAAGACAGGGATACAATCACAAGAATGTTTACTCTGGTAAGCGACAACCTCGGTGAAAATGACAATGTAGGAATTGATCCGAAACACAGGGATGCGCTCAAGAAGGAGATTCTCAGTAAGTATCCAGACTTTAAGTTCCAGGAAGTTGAAATCAAGCAGGAAGTTCAGAAAGGCCTTATGGTCACAGCAAAAATGCTTGACGCAAAGAAAGCTCAGGCAGAAAAGCTTGAGAAGGAAACCCTGCCTCAGATTGCAAAGGAAGTCAGTGAAGCACGTGAAAAGGGCGACTTGAGTGAAAACGCAGAATACGATGAGGCAAAGAAGGCACAGCGTCTTGCAAATGATGAGCTTAACCGCCTCAAGAATGACCTGTCACAGGCTATAACATTTGATCCTTCTACAGTTGATACGCATTCTGTTTCTTTCGGAACAACAGTTACATTCAAGGACAATATCGCAAACAAGGACGTAACATACACCATCCTTGGACCGTGGGAATCAGACCCGAACCAGGGAATCATCTCCTATCTTTCACCTCTTGGAGAACACCTGCTTGATGCAACTGTGGGCGAAAACAGAACATTCAACATCAATACAAACAATTACAACCTTACAGTTACATCTATTGTTCCTGCAAAACTCTAGTCATAATGCGGACAGTGTAAAAGCTGTCCGTAATTTCGGAAGGTTAATATGGGTATAGCTCCGGAATCTTTTACAAAACTGTCTCAGCACATAGGTTATTTTCCGCACAGAACAAACGTCGGTCTTGTCGAAGCAAGTGACGGCCTTTACATAATAGACAGCGGTGACTCCGACCAGGACGGAAAAGACATAGTTAAGACATGCAGTAATATCTTTCCTGAAAAAAAAATAAAGGCTATAATCAACACTCATTCCCATCTTGATCATTCCGGTGGCAACAATTACATAATCAAAAACACAGGTGCACAAGTCTGGACTTCTGCAAAAGAAGCCGCCATTCTTTCAAATCCAGATTTAATGGGTGTGATTTACTGGGGTGCAATCTGTTTTAAGGACCTTAGGGAGCAGGGATTTGTACCAGAAAAAGGAAATGAAGTGCAAAGGATTCTTACAGAAGGAACCATAGAGATTGACAGTGACATCTCCCTTAAATGCATTTCTCTCCCGGGACATTATTTTGAACAGACAGGCCTCCTTTTTTACGACAAAGCCGATGGTAAATCCGTTTTCTTTCTGGGGGACTCATGCTTCGGAAGCCAGATGCTTAAAAAATACTGGATTCCCTATATGCTGGATCCTGTAAAATTCCGTGAGTCAATTACAAAAATAGAAAATCAGGATGCAGACTTTTATGTTCCGGGTCACGGTGAAGTTTGTGACAGGAAAAGGATTTCTGCAATAACAGAATTGAATTTCATGGTTACGCTGGAAACCGAAAGCCTTTTACTTAATATACTGAAAAAAGGTCCGGCCACGCATGAGACTTTATTAAGAAAAGCCGCTGAATTTGCAGGATTTAACCTCAAGCTTAGCCAGTTTGTCCTGATAGGCACTACATTCCGCTCATATCTTTCAAGCATGGCAGACAGGGGTCTTGTAAGCTACATCATCGAAAACAATGAAATGCTCTGGTGTCTGAAGTCATAAACCGTCTACTATCTGGACTCCGGCAGAGGCTCCTATCCGGCTTGCACCGCATTCAATCAAATCAAGTGCCTCTTTTGTTGTATGTATTCCTCCGCTTGCCTTTACACCCATGTCAGGGCCTACAGTATCACGCATGAGTTTTACGGCATGTGATGTTGCACCATTTGGAAGAAGAACTCCACCCTCACCTTTACTATTGCAAATCCTGTTGATGTCTTTACAAAATCAAACATTGCCTTTTTAGCACAAAGACATGATTGAACTATCTCATCATCATCCAAAAGACATGTCTCCAGAATCAGCTTTGATACAATCTTTTCACCGCATGTCCTGGAAAGCTCATTTACAAATTCCTGAACCACACACAGTTCTTTTTCAAGCTTTTCCCATTCGTGGGCTTTTACAAGCGAAAGGTCATTTACAAAATCAAGCTCACGAGCTCCGTTTCTTACTGCAATTTCTGCCTGTGCTTTTTTTGTTTCTATTCCGCCTGCACCAAGAGGAAAATCAATTACAGTGCATACTTTTGTCTTTGTTTCTGACAAAATTGAATATGCAGTCTTTACGTGAACTGGATTAACACATACAGATGCAAAACCATAATGTTCTGCCGTAATGCAAAAATCTTTTATCTGTTTTTCCGTCGCAGTCTGAGAAAGCATTGTCTGATCAATCATCATTGCAAGTTCATTTTTATTCATGGTTCTCATAACCCCTCTTTACCCTTTGTAAATCCTGCACCAATTGAATTCATGATCTCAAAAAAACGAGGGAAACTTACAGCACAGCATTCTGCATTTTTTACCGTGACACTCATTTCTTCGGGAAGTCCAAGTCCAAGACATGCAAGGCTCATCGCTACCCTGTGATCGCTATAGCTTTCAACCTCAGCACCATGAAGTGCAAAATCCGGATTTTTTGTTCCATCTGCAAGTAAAGGAGAATGTCCGTGAATAATCATGAAGTCTTCTCCTTCCTCTATCTCTGCCCCAAGTTTCTCAAGCTCGCTTTTAAGAACCTTGATGCGGTCTGTTTCCTTTCTCCTGCAGACTGCAATATCCTCAATGAATACAGTCCCCTCGGTAAAACATGCGGCGACAGCAAGGGCACAAATTGCATCAGGATACCCAGAAAGATTTACATGGAGTTCTCCTCCCTCAAGATGCTCTGTGCTAAGGCGATTCTTTCCTGTAACGGTAATCTTATTTTTTTCCTTATCCCAGTTTATGTCACCGCCAAGGGATTTAAGCACGTCAACAATTGCATCATCACCTTGTGTACCGCTTCCGTCTATGTTCTCAATGCACACTTCCCCGTCAGAAATCAATGCCGCTACAAGAGGAAAAGCAACAGCCTCCCAGTCACTTGGAACAGTGCAGTCAAATGAATTTATTTTCTCCGATGCCTCAACTTTTATGTGCTTAAAGTCATCTGTCATTTCTACTCTGGCCCCGATTTTCTCAAGCCATTTTTTTGTCATGACAAGATATGGTGTTTCCTTTGGATCACTTAATTCAATAGAAAGCGGCTTATCCATTCTTAAAGCTGACATCATCAAACCTGATATGTATTGGCTTGATGCAGTACCGTCTGTACGGACTGTGCAGCCGGATTTTACAGGGCCCTTTATGATAAGCGGACAAACCTTACTGTCTGGGATAGAAGTGAATGCAGTAGCTCCCATCTGATTAAGCACATCTGCAACATGGTTTACAGGCCTTTTTCTGATACTCTCATCACCGGTAAAAACTGACCAGCCATTAAATGTAGATGCTATGGGAGATAGAAAATACAAAAGGGATCCTGAATTACCGACATTCACAACATCATCAGGAAGATGTATTTTCTTTCCTGCACCCTTTACAAACCAGTCATTCCCCGGACTTCCTTCCGTGCTAAGATTCAATTCAACCTCTGCCCCAATGAGTGAAAGAGCACCGGCGGTACTAAGGCAGTCAGCACTTGGAAGAGGATTATGAATTGTAGAGACACCCTCAGCAAGTGAAGCCAGAATAAGTGCACGAATAGTATGAGATTTTGATCCCGGAACAGTTATATTTCCGGACAGTTTATGTCTTGTGGAATAAATATTCATACCTTATTCTAGCATATCAAAGAACGCTATTCAAGTTTATTAGGAACTATGATGCAGTTTACGGCTACATTTTTTTCATTTGCCATTGACATCACCATATCTTCCGTAATTTTCTTAGTTCCGACAGGCACAGGATGCGGTTCGGCATCTCCGATTAACACTATGCATTTCTCTGCATCATCACGCCACTGGTAATAAACAAGGGAAGCGTAAAGAGCCTCGTAGACAGCCTCTGGCACATCTCCGCCCTCATTACCGTGAATCACAACAGAATTAACATTAGAAGTGAATACATTTGTGTTTTCTGTAAAGTCAAATATTTTAACCGGGAGTCCGTTTACATAGTAATCATCATTATAATCGCGGTACAAAAGAAGACCAAGCCTTGTACTTCCAAATTCCTGGAGCTGCTGCACAAGTTTTGGAATCCATACTTTTTGAAGAGCCTCAAGATCATCCTTCATGCTTCCTGTGGTGTCAAGGGCGAACACAATGTCAACTTTCATCTTTGACTTGATTTTTTCCATCAGGTTCTGCAGATCAAAGGGAAGTGTCCGTGGTCCTTTTGAATAAACCATTTTACCATTGCCTTTCTGGGCAATCTCCTTGAATTTTTCTGCTGCAATCGGGCTGTAATCATCAGTCAATTCTACAACAGTTTCTTCCTCAACTTCATCATCAGTATCCAAGTCATCGTCTTCATTCTGCGAAACAAAATCGAACATAAATGGATTATCCTGCCATTTGCCGGTATAGTCCGCATATTTTTTTTCAAATGTACGTATATTGATAAATGTTCCCTTTGATATCTCCACTGTACCGTTTCTGCTCCAGGGATAGCCGTAAAGCATTTTTTTGGGAATATAAATCATGAAACAGTCACCGAGCCTGTTTGTATGAACTACAGTTGAAGATATAAGACTGTATCTAGAAGAATCTGAATTAAGTTTTTTCCCATCCAAAAGCCTGATTTCATCACCGTTAAGCGAATTATATTTCTCTGCACGATAGGCATAATTTGTCTGCTTCCCCAGAGGATCCTTGGTTGTTTCCACAAGAAGCACGGACTGAACTCCATCCTTTTTTCTTATGTAAAGATTAAAGCCTTCTGTAGAAGTTCCAATTGAGCGCCCACTGTTTCTTTCGATGAACACGTCATCTGCTGTAAGGCTCAAATCAGGATTTTGTGCAAACAGAAAATC
>JAGADS010000113.1 GCA_017613485.1 Treponema sp. | reverse complement strand
CCGGAAAGTTCATGTTATCAAGATAAGAGCCTATGGGGATTGGAATTGGATCCAGCTGATAGCGAATCAAATACCGCAGAACATCATCATTTGAATACATGCGATAGGGATAGATGGATGCATTCGGGAGACCTTCCTGAATAGTGGAAAGTATATCACTCTCGAGATCTTCGTTTCCATAACTTGCTGTTCCTAGTGGAGCCTGAAAACGTGCATTCGATTTTACAGAAACAGTTTCAGGTATTTGCAAATCTCCGCAAGATGATGTTGATAAAACCAACAATAAGGCAGCACCGATGCTGATATACGAATATTTTCTTTTCATAACGGCCTCCTATACTTAGAGCTACCACCCCTTATATATTATAACACAATTTGTGTTTAAAGACAAAAAAAATCTCCAATATTTCTATTAAATTCGGCATTTTTTGCCCATTTAATAAAAAAATGGAGATTGAATAAGGTTACGACCTGTCATAATCATTTAGAGATTGCCGGATCAACTTGCAGCGTAGCTCACTCGAAACTTCGTTGTGAAAACAAGCAAGTCCGACAATGACATTATTTCCGGTTTTTAAGAAGCTCGGCAAATGGATTGTACCTCATGCCGTCGTCACTTCCAAAATTCTGCCTTTCACGCCTTTGTCCGCCACGATTGTCGTTTGAACGGTTCCTGTCGCCTGACCCAGATCCTTTTTTGACCACAACAACGCGTTTTTTGCCACTTGAAGGAGCTGCACCGCTTCCAGTTGGAGAGGCAAGACGGTTTGCGGCATCACTTTTAAGCGACAGACTGATTCTGCGGCGGTCTGTGTCCAGGCCGATGATAGTAAACTCCTTAATGTCGCCTACTTTTACCACTTCCATCGGGTCAGATACAAAGTCATCGCTCAATTCGCTTACGTGAATCAAGCCGGTTTCGTGGAGGCCTATGTCAACAAATGCCCCGAAATCCACGACATTGCGGATTTTTCCGGTAACTTTCATGCCGATCTTAAGGTCCTCAAAGTTAACGACACCCTTCTGCATGATTGGAGCAGGATATCCGTCGCGCGGGTCACGGTTTGGCTTTGCAAGTTCTTCTATTATATCGTTGATTGTAGTCTCACCTATGCCGTATTTTTCTTCCAGGGTCTTCTTGAGGTCAGCGGAAATCTTCTCGTTCTTCTGTACAAGAGGCAACACCTCACTTGCTACAGGATAGTTCTCAGGGTGAACCCATGTATTGTCCAGCGGGTTTGTGCTTTCAGGAATCTTAAGGAAGCCTGCGCACTGCTCAAATGCCTTTGGTCCAAGTCCTGAGACCTTCTTAAGATCCTCACGGCTTGTGATTTTTCCGTTTGTATCGCGGTATGCAACAATCTTTTTTGCAAGGGAGCTGTTGATTCCAGAGACATACTTGAGCAAAGAGGCACTTGCTGTATTCAGGTTAACGCCAACCTGGTTGACAACAGAGCCTACGACCTCATCCAGTGTGTCAGAGAGCTTTTTCTGGTTTACATCGTGCTGGTAAAGACCTACACCGATAGCCTTGGGGTCGATTTTTACAAGCTCTGCCAACGGGTCCTGAAGACGACGGCCCATGCTTATTGCACCACGGATTGTCAGGTCAAGATCAGGGAACTCGTCGCGGGCAATGTCACTTGCAGAGTAAACTGATGCACCAGACTCATCAACCACAGTATAGCTTACGTCCGGGTAATTCTCGCTGATTACCTTGCTTACGATGGCCTGAACCTCCTGGCTGCCTGTACCGTTACCCACTGCCACAATCTGAATGTTGTATTTCTTGATTGCCTCTTTAACTGCATTGTATGATGCGTCCGGGGCTGTAACCTGCTTGATAAGGAAATATCCCAGGTATTTTCCGGTTTCATCAAGGGCTGCACATTTTGTTCCAGTGCGGATACCAGGATCAACTCCAAGAACACGGCTTCCCTTAATCGGCTGTGTCATAAGAAGGTTCTTGAGGTTTTCGCTGAATACTCCGATTCCATGCTCATCTGCCTCGTCAAATTCATCGCTGCGGATCTCACGCAAAACTGCCGGGCTCAACAGGCGTACAACTCCATCCTCTATGGCATCCTTATGATATTTATTGTTGATTTTCTGTTTTTTGCACAATTCTTCAACTGCACTGTCAACGCTTACATCCAGGGTTACTTCCAGTGCACCCTCACGCTCTGCACGGTTAATTGCAAGAATGCGGTGGGGCTTTATCTGGTTGAGCGGCTCTGAGTAATCCCAGTACATCTTATATGTAGAAGTTTTCTCGGCGGTCTCTGCATCCTGACCCTCAGGCACGATACCCTTTGTGATGATGCTTCCGGTTGCCATGTATAGGTCATGCAGCTCTGTGCGGTTCTCGGGGTTCTGTGAAACACGCTCTGCAATAATATCCTGTGCTCCCTTAAGTGCATCCTCGGCTGTCTCTACATTCAGGGCGGGATCCTCGTTGTCTGTCTTTATGAATTCAGCTGCCTTGGCTTCGATAGCCTTGTCGTCAAGCTCAAGCATTGCATCGGCAAGAGGCTCAAGGCCTTTTTCTGCGGCAACCATACCGCGTGTCTTCTTCTTTTTCTTGAACGGAGCCCACAGATCCTCAAGCTCGGTCATCGTCTTTGCGTTCATCACGGCATTGTACAGGCTGTCGGTAAGCTTGTTCTGTGCAAATATTCCGCGGACAATCTCCAGACGGCGGTCCTCAAGGTTTTTATAGGAAGTGAAAAGGTGGTCACAGTCGCGAACCTGCACTTCATCCAGAGAACCGTGCTTTTCCTTGCGGTAACGGGCAATAAAAGGAATGGTACAGCCTTCCTGCACCAAGCTGATAACGGCACTGACCTGAGCCACCTTAATGTTCAGCTCGTCAGCGATTTTCTTCATGATCTCGACTTCATTAACTGTCAATCCATCAATTTGTTCTTGTGTAAATTCCATAGGACTGGTATTTTAACGGTTTTTGTTGATTCGGTAAAGAGGTATGCTTATTCTTTCTTATGCCCCAGCCAGCGCACGACCGCTATACCGATGATTAGTATATAGCCGATTACGCTCAGGAACACCGGAATCTCGCCAAAGAAAATGAATGCCCACAAGGCCGCAAAAATCACCTGGGTATAATCAAACACAGAGATGTCCTTGGCGGGTGCAAATTTGTATGCGTTTGTAATACCGAACTGTCCCAAGGCGGCGGAAACCCCAGCGGCAATCAGGCACAAAAACTGAGGCCATGTCATGGGCACAAAGTCAAAGATCAAGAAGGGCAAAGTAATGAGGCACGAGAATGTTGAAAAATAAAAGATTATAATAGTAGACTTTACGTTTTTCTTTCCCAAAAGCCTGACAAATGAATAAGCAGTTCCAGCCCCAAAGCCACCGTACAGACCGATAAGGGCAGGGATAAAAGTAAAGCTTGCGGTAGGACGGATTATCAGAAGCGCACCGATAAAGGCAATCACGGTAGAGATGATGTCAAAGAAACTTGGTTTTTCCTTGAGGAGCGGAATTGAGACAATAATTGCAAAAAACGGGGAAAGCTTGTTGAGCATGTTTGAGTCAGCCAGCCCTATCCTGTCGATTGCATAGAAGTTTGCGATTATCGCAGTTGAACCAAAAAGGCATCGGAAGAACAAAGGCCTCCCGGCACCCTTGGGAACGGCAAGAGAATCCCTGTTGCCAATCAAAACGAACAGTGCTACAAAAAGCGCCACAAGATTACGGAAGAATGCCTTTTCCATGGTAGGAAGGTCCCCTGCAAGCCGGACAAAAAAACTCATCAGCGAGAATCCCAGTGCCGCAAGAATTATGCAGAGGATTCCTTTTGTGTGTCCGCTAAAATTTTTACCTGGCATTCTCTTCCTCCGTTTACGGCAGATACTCCGTGTTGATGTTCCTCAGCGACTCGAACATTTTCTCTTTTAAGCGGCGGTCTCCCTGGGTCAATGCCTGAAGTCTTGCTCGGGCATCCTTTCTTCCTGAATTGTCCTGATACATGCATGTACATGTCGTGCTTATGTAGCCTGAATCAGAAGCGTGCTGCTTAATCGTCTCGACATCAGCATAGCACAGAGGACGTATAATCGTAAGCGGATATTTTTTGTATTCAAGCCGAGGCGGCATGGTAAAAAGCTTTGCCTTAAAAAGCATGTTCATCAAAAGCGTCTCAAGGATATCGTCCAGATGATGACCCAGTGCAATCTTGTTGTAGCCGTTTTCCAGTGCATAAGAAATCAGCTCTCCACGTCTCTGCATGGAGCACCAGTAGCAGTTCATCTTGTGGCCTTCCTTTATGCGGTTCTGCACATCAACAAAATAATTCACGGCATCCACATTCCAGCTCTTGAACTGTTCTCTTAGGCGCGGACTCATAGTGCAGCCTTCAAAATCTGTTTCTATATGAATCGCAGTAAAAGAAAAATCATCGGTCTTTCGTCTGGCACGGTTTGCAAAATATTCAACAAGAGCCGTGGAATCTTTTCCGCCCGATGCCCCAATCAGAATCCTGTCGCCCTTTTCTATCATTTTATAATCATACACCGCTTTGTCGATAATGCTGAATAATTTCGCCTGTGCCATGCGTGAAAGTATAGCATAATTTTTTGTTTTTGTGTTGAGGAATTTTTTGGTTAATATGTATTATGTAAGCACATAGTTTTGCTTGACAGTAAAGGAAAAGATTGCTATATTAAAAATATCAGGTGAGCTTCTACCATAGTAAAGGAGCCCCAAAAAAGCGGTGAATTCCTACCATATAGTGGAATACTAAAAAAGCGGCGAGTTTCTGCCATTAAATGAAAACCCAAAAACGAAAGTTTTTAAGAAGGAGTCGGAAATGGCTCCTTTTATTTTTTGGAGTAAAAATGAAATTTTATCATATTAGGGATGATTTCATATCTTTTCTACGACAATACGATACAAAAGTTCCAGAAAATAAGAATCAATCACGCCCCTATATAGGTGTTGTTCTTGAAATAAATTCAATCAAATATTATGCGCCTTTTTCTTCTCCAAAACCAAAACATAAGAAAATGAAGAATGGTAAGGATTTTAGGAAAATTAACAATGGCATATATGGAGCAATAAATTTTAACAATATGATTCCAGTTTTAGATGAAGCATTAATTGAAATTGATATCGCAGGTATTCAGGATTTAAGATATCGTCGTTTACTCCAAAATCAATATAATTTCATTAGGACTGATGAAGACGCTATTCTAAAAACTGCAAATCTTTTAAGAAATTTAATTTTCGCAAATGAATCAGATATTTCAGAACATGATAAAATTATAAAACAAAGATGTTGCAATCTAAGGCTTCTTGAAGAAAAATACAAGTCATGGAATAAATAAGAAAGTTATCATCATTACGGTCTTATTTTCATCTAATTGACTTTAGAATCTCTTCGTAGTTCGGTAAACTCCACTTTGTATAAGATCTTTTTTTCTTTTTGTATAGCTTAATTAGATAGTCATTAATTGACTTGTCATTTAGTGAAACCAAATATTCATATAATGGAAGAGTTACATAAGAGTTAGTTTCTGTTTCCAATCTGGTTTTCATCGCATCAATAATTTTTTCATCATCTCTTTGAATGCATCCAATATTATTCATGTAGATTTCAAATGTTGTAACTGAATCTTTTTTTATTCCTCTTATAAAAGAATCTGTAAGTTCAACATTATTTTCATACAGGGTTTTAATCATATAATCCAAAGAATCTGTATTCATAAAATACTCGTTTGAATTATCTAATGCTTTCTTTATGTTTTCCAATGCAAGGTCTTTATCTGCTTTAATAAAATAATCAATTATATTTATATCAACAAAATTATATTGCAGCCAAAGGGTCTTAAGATATTCATCGTAATAACCGTCTGAAAAATCTTTTATGGCATAAAAGATAAATTCTAGATGATACT
>JAGADS010000112.1 GCA_017613485.1 Treponema sp. | reverse complement strand
TTTGCCAGAAAGGGAATAGTAAAGAGTGTAGGGCTTGGATTGCTGATTGCACTCTGTTCTTTTATCATTTCGTACACTGTGGAAATCATCATCCTTAAGAGCAGTGGAAACAGCATTCGCCTGGGCTTTTTTACCGCAGGATTTTCATTGACGGGAGAAGCTGCCATCCATACTGGAATTGGTTTTATCCTGATGTGCATTTTCTTCAACATCATAAATGTGGTTATGGAGGAAGGCATTTTCCGCGGACTGTTCAATAATATTGTTAAAACTGATCATTCTCCAAAGGCCGCCTTGTTTTTCCAGGCCTTCTTGTTTGGACTGTGGCACATCGTAACTCCAATCCATAACCTGATTGACGGTGACCTTAACATCGGATCGTTTATTGCACTTAGCATAGGATATATAATTCTTGCCGGAATGATGGGCATCAAGTGGGGGCTTCTCTATCGGATGACAGGAAGCCTTTACGCTGGAATGGCAGATCACTTCTTCAATAACTGCATCGCAACAAACCTTCTTCATGTGGTTACGGAAGAAGGTATCGATGACATGATGATTGTCCGTGTTGCGATTGCACAGCTGCTTTCATTTACCGTGATTCTCTTGATGTGGAGGAAAAGGAAGCGTTTGTCTGCATGATTTCCACCACATCATGTTGATGATTACAACTTCCAGTTTTGGAGTCGTTCGATGTAGCCAGGTCGGACGACTCCTTCTTTTTTGTCCTCTGGTATAAATGCTAAAATGCGTTTCAATCCCGATTTATTTTTTAGTGTTGGAAAGATTGACTTTCTTTATTATCTTAAAGCCTGATGTCTTAAGGATCTCTTTAATGGCACGGATTGCACCTGTGGACTGGCCGCAAAGATAATTGAACGGGAATGGTGTCGTGCAGCTTGTCACAACCAGGGCTTTCTTTCCCTTGTGCAAGGCAATCGGAATACCGATCTTGGACTCGCCCATCAATATCGTAACAAGACGGTCAAAAAGGCATTTTAGTTTTCCATTCATGTTGCCCCAGTAAACAGGAGTTCCCACAAAAAGCATGTCGCAGTTTTTTATCTCCGCCTCGATTCTATGTGCATCGTCATTAGGAAGCACGCATGTACCCTTTGAACGGCAGGCCATGCAGCCATGACAGAAATTGAAAGTCAGGTCACAGACGTTTTCCCAGATGACCTCACATCCCGGATTTTTCTGCTGAAACTTTTCCAGTTCACTTTTCAATGTCTTTGCAACATTTCCGTTTTTTCTCGGACTTCCATTTAAAACAAGAACAGTCATTTTCAATCCTTCCTCAAAATTTTATAATTTATCATAAACCGAAAATCAACTTGACCGGTTTGTCGAATTTGAAGTGTATGTTAAGTGATGGAATTCTAAACCAGAGGCTGTTGTCCCATTTCTGAACCACTGTCTGGATAATGTTCTTCCTGATATATAGTGTATACATTGTATATTCTTGTTGTCAAGTTAGAATATTCCTATAAAACTGCATGGCCAAAGCAAAATAATTTCTGCAATTATGGTTGCCGCAATAAAAATGATTTTTCTGGCGGTTTTAGTATTTTTGTCAAAACAAAGACTTAGAATTCCAAATATCAAGCTGACAGGATTTAAAAGAATAAATGCAGCGAATGAAAGTAAAAGAAATGTGATTTGATCATCCTTAGTGCCGCTTAAACAAACTAATACCCAACCTGATAGTATGATATAGGTTATTACACTAAAAACAATGTTCACTATATGAAAGTTTTTTGAAATTTTTGCTTTATCCATTTTTCCTCCAAAGTTTAACAGTGAGGGTGCTACATAAAATAATTTGGCCAAATCATTGGAGTCGTTCGATGTAGCCAGGTCGGACGACTCTTTTTTTGTTTAATAATCAGATCCGCCGGTCTTTTCCTGTTTCTTCGTAGTACTTCTTTTTATCCTGATACATGTTTTGTTCCGCTTCCTGAATCATTTCGATTATGTTTCCCTTTTCCCGGTAGACATAGCCGAATGAAGCCATCCTGTCACGGGTTAGGATTACGTTGCAAAAGTCCTGCATTCTTTTTCCCATTTCCGTGCTGTCGGGATGCAGTGCAACGACGAATTCATCACCGCTTATTCTGAAGACCTCTCCGTCAGAAAAGGTTTTGGAAAGCATGCTTGAAAATTCTTTGATCAGATTGTCTCCTGCCGCATGTCCGTAAGTGTCGTTGGTATGCTTCAGACCGTTTAGATCAAAAAAAGCAACTCCCTTTGTCATGTTCTGGTCATCATTCCCCAAGAATTCATCATAGGCACGGCGGTTTTTGAGCCCTGTCAATGCATCCGTGTGGGAGACTTCATCCAGAATCTGTTCACGTATTTTTACTTCCGCGATTGTCTGCGCCTGAATCGTCATATAGATTATCAATAGGGAAACTGCTGCTGTGGCATAGGTAAAATCAGGGAATTTGAAAAAGAGTGCGCCCAACGAAAGAAGAAAGGGGAATATCAGGTATGTGCTGAATCCCATTACT
>JAGADS010000111.1 GCA_017613485.1 Treponema sp. | reverse complement strand
GGAAAAGCATGTCGGAACCTCTCTCAAGCATTTTGCACTTAACAATCAGGAATACAGGCGCCTTACAAATTCATCTGACTGCGACATAAGGACTATACGCGAGATTTATCTTCCAGCCTTTGAGATTGCCGTAAAGAAATCCCAGCCTACAACCATAATGCACAGCTACAATCTGGTAAACGGGGAATATGTGGGAGAAAGCAAATGGCTCCTTACAGAAGTGCTTAGAAATGAATGGGGTTTCAAGGGCCTTGTAATGAGCGACTGGGGTGCCGTAAATGACAGGAGCAAGGGGGTCATGGCAGGCGGAGACCTTGAAATGCCTTCTTCCAGCGGAATCAATGACAGGCGTGTCCTTGAAAATGCAAAAAATGATCCTGAGCTTGTAAAGAAAATTGACGAGAGTGCTGAGCGAATACTCAAGTGGGTTTATGATTTTGTGGACAACAGGCAGAAGGGAGAATTTGATTTTGAGAAGCATCATCAGGTTGCACGCGAGATAGAGGAAGATTCAATTGTCCTCTTAAAGAATTCAGATCTTCTTCCGCTTGACATGTCTAAAAAATATGCCGTAATCGGTGAGTTTGCAAAAAAACCGCGTTATCAGGGCGGAGGTTCAGGTCATATAAATGCAAAGAACATTTCAAATGCCATTGATGCACTAAAGGCAGCCGGTCTTAAATTTGAATATGCGGAGGGATTTAAGGCTGAGCCAGAAAAGGATGCTGTCAAGGCAAAAGAAATAAACGCAGCTCTTGCAAAGGAAGCTGTTTCTGCTGCAGAAAATGCTGATGCCGTACTTGTGTTTGCCGGACTTCCTGACAGTTTTGAAAGCGAAGGCTATGACCGTACTCATCTGGATTTACCTCATGAACAGAATGAGCTGATTGACTCATTGTGCCGTTCAGGGAAAAAAATCATCGTCGTCTTGCACAACGGTTCTCCTGTCACAATGCCGTGGGTTGATAAAGTTGATTCAATTCTGGAGCTTTATCTCGGCGGTGAGGCAGTCGGAGAGGCATGTGCCAATGTTCTTGTCGGAAAAGTCAATCCAAGCGGTAAACTTGCAGAGACATTCCCGCTCAGGCTGGAGGACACACCATGCTTTACCTCCTTTGCAAATGACAAGACACACACTGTCTATAGCGAGGGCATCTTTGTAGGCTACCGCTGGTATGACACAAGGAAAATGAATGTACTGTTCCCCTTTGGCTATGGTCTGAGCTACACGACATTTGAGTATTCAGGTTTGACGCTCGACAAAAACGAAATGTCTGATTCAGATACGGTTACTGTAAGTCTCACTGTAAAGAATACCGGTAAAGTTGACGGAAAGGAAATTGTTCAGCTTTATGTATCAGATAAAACAAAGGCAACGACGCGTCCTCTAAAGGAACTCAAGGGCTTTGAGAAAGTATTTATTCCTGCCGGTGCAACTACGAAAGTCAGCTTTACTATTGATAAACGCAGCCTTGCATGGTTTTATGTGGAATTGAATGACTGGTATGCCGCTACAGGTGAATATGAGATTCTTGTGGGTCCGTCTTCTGCCGAACTGACATGCCGTGCAACACTGAATTTTAAGACATCGGTTCCAAGGCCTCTGAACATCTCTGACAATACCACACTCGGAGATCTTTATGGCAATGAGAAAGCATCTAAAATACTCAGTGAACTTAGAAGGTCTTCTATTCAGGAATTGCAGAACACAAGCGAAAGTGCATCTGAGGCTCTTAACGAGGAGATGGGACTTGCCATGATGGAAGGCGCTCCTTTGAGAAACATGATAACATGGGGTCAGATGACGATTGAAGAATACAACCAATTATTGGAAAAACTGCGTGATGCTGTAAAATCGGAGTAATAATGAAAAGGGTTTGTCATTTTATTTTTTGTGCATTTGTGCTTTTTCTCTTGAGTTCCTGTGAATTTGACGACAGGAAGGCATGGGATATCTCATCAAACTGGAAGATTCGTGACGGAGACAGTCTTTCATGGGCGGATCCCGGTCTGGATGACAGTGACTGGAAAGACTGTCCCTCCATGCTTGATACAATTTCGTTCAAGGATTCCTCAAACAGAATGTGGGCCAGAAAAACTGTCAAGATACCTGACTCAATAAAAGATGAGCCGGTATGGTTAGGCATAAGCAAGATCAGTGCCGCGGCAGAAGTTTATGCAAACGGAATATACATAGGTACGGTCGGTACTATAAGGGATCACCTGGACATACGTACTGAACGCTTTGTGGAATTCCTCATTCCATCAAACTGTATTATTGACGGTCATGTTTCTCTTGCCCTGCGAATAGCCGGAAACGCTGGAATTTTTAACACAATAGGTATTTCACTTGACAATGAGTCACAGGCTTCTTTCCAGCTGGACGTACATAACGTGTTCTCCGAGAAGCTGTTCAATATTCTTACGTTCATCTGTCTTTTCATCATGTTCTATTCGCTTTTCCTGTTTGTCGGGAACAAAAAGGACCTTACATATCTTTTCTTCTCCCTGTGTCTGTTCTTTATAAGCCTGTACTTTAACGATCTGGGAGCGGAGCATATATCAGTGAATTATGCCGTCAACCGCATATTCTCCCGTGCATGCCTTCCAATAAGCCTTAGCTTCATGGCAATGTTCCTTAATACATTCTTTAAGGCAAAACATCTTAAGAGGCTCGTTATTGGTGGTATTATATTTGACACGGTGATACTTATCCTTTACTTTATTGCAATTAAGGACGGCGCGCTTCAGAATCTCCTGTTCAAGCTGTTCCTGCTTCCGATAATCGGTGTCATTGTTTACGGATTCATTCTTTCATCCAGGGGAATAAAGAAAAAAAGGCTTGATGCGACGATTGTTTTCATTGGCTTTGTCTTGGGAAGCCTGCTTTCGTTCTATGACATTGTTTACATGCTTATGGGAAAGGTTCCGTTCATCTGGCTTCAGGGATTGGGCTTCTTTGTACTGAACCTTGCAATTTTCATTACATTAAGCATCAGGTCCGCACATGATAAGAAACAGGTCGTTCTTCTTGCCGCTGAATCTGAGGCACAGAGGGATAAGCTTTCAGAGATATTCACCGCTGCAAAACAAATGGCAAATGAAACATCAAAGATTTCTGACGAGCTTGAGCAGTCTGTTGAAGCCGTGTCAATGGCTACAAAGCAGTCACAGGACAAGGTATCGGTCATCAACAATGCGGTTATGGAGCAGAACAGGATTCGTGAGGAAACAGCCGATGCTGTAAAGGCACTTACAGAATTCCTTGGCAGGATGAACAACGAATTTGCCATATCAACAGCCAGTATAGAAAAGACTGCCTTAAGCACCAGACAGGTTATGGACGGAATTGAGACAGTGGGTCTTGGAATCAATACTGCGGCGGGATTCTCCAATTCACTTAGTTCACTTACAAACGACGGTACACAGGACATGAAAAAGCTTGATGAGCTGATGAAGGACATCCAGAAATCATCAAACGAAATCCTTAGTGTCGTTACTACACTTGATGACTTTGCACAGCAGACGGCTCTTCTTTCCATGAATGCCTCAATAGAAGCGGCACATTCAGGAGAAGCAGGAAAAGGTTTCTCGGTCATCGCCCATGAAATCAAGAATCTTGCGGCACAAAGCTCAAGCTGGTCTGCAAAGATCGCCGAGATAATCATGACAGTCATTCAGACTATAGGTGAAGGTGTAAAGCTTACGGATAAAGTCAACTCAACTCTTGACATGATAAAAAACGGTGCAAGCCAGAGTGCAAAGGAAGTGTCCCTTGCCGCACAGGGAATGGAAGAACAGCGTGATGCAGGAAAAGCAGTTACAGAGGAATCGATTGCCCTTTCTGAATCTGCCGTTAGAATGAAAAATGAAGTTTCAAGCCAGAGCTCATTTGCAACCCAGGTTATGGGAAACATGCATGAGCTTTCCAAGGCTTCAGAGCTCGTAACCCGTGCAAGCTCTGATATCTTTACAGATTCCCAGGTTTTGGCTCAGACAGTTGACTCCTTGAAATCACTTTCACAGAGAAGTCAGGTGGCGGCTAAAAAACTGCTTCAGCTCATGGAGCAATAAAAAAGTTTTATTAAACTGAACAATGGTCTACACTTGCCTCAGCGCTGGTGCGGCCGTTCTTCAGCATTTCCTGCATTGTGTGCCAGCCTAGAACAGCGCATTTCACCCTTGCCGGCATAAAGCTTATGTTTTTTAATGATGCGGCTTCATCCAGTTCCTCAAGCTCATTATCATCAGTCACCTCACCCTTTATCATTCCCATAAAGAGATCTGCAAGACGCAGGGCTTCTTCCTTTGTTTTTCCGATTATGTCATCGAGCATCATGTCAACGGAGGCCTGACTGATTGCACATCCTGAGCCGTTGAAAGAGCCTTTTTCCACAATTCCCTGTTCATTTATCTTGAGCTGAAGATAAATCGTGTCTCCACAGCTAGGATTGACCCCTTTGAGGGTATAGGTCGGCTGTTCAAGAACACCCTTGTGAGTCGGATTTATGTTATGCTCATTAAGTATTTCTGCATATAAAGATTTAAGGTCCATCTTCTGCTCCCTGTCTTGGCAAAATATATCATAGTTTTGAGCATCATACAACAGTCTTTATCAGTTGATAGTGATGTTTCCTGTCGCACATGATGCGCTTATTTTTTTGTTTCCGCTCACGAATGTCTTGTACGGGCTTTGCTGTTTTTCTCCTTGTACTGTTATGCGGCCCTGACTTACGCTCAAGTCCATGGTGTAATCAGATAATGGTTCCAAAACAATGAGCCTTGTGTTCCCCAGCTCTACCTTTGATTCCAGTGTATTGAAGTCTGTATTGGAATACTTGAGGTTCCCGGTTCCCGAGCTGGCATTTATGTTATTATACCTTCCTCCTTCCACCGAAAGATTTCCCAGCATTACCTTAAGTCCTGCTTCATTGATAGAGCTGTCCGTAACCTTAAGGTTTCCTGTTTCACAAAGAACAGTAACATTATCAGAGGAAATTCCATCTACAGAGATATTTCCTATGCAGCTCTCCAGATCCATGGCAGAAAAATTTTTCCCAGAAGAATTCCCGAAAGGACATATTATTTCCAGATCACATCTGACATTCTTGTCTTCCATCAGTTTATTCACCTTATCCTGCTGCTTGATGAACAGTTTCCCGTTTGATTCCGTGACTTCCGGTTTTAGCTGTTTGTGTGTAAAAGCGGCTTTTACAGTAAAAATTTCACCTTTTTTTACTGTTATGTTACCGATCTTCATCTTTACATCAAGTGAGTGGATGTCTGATTCAACCACATGCTCAAAATCCAGGTTTGTCTTGATTTTCTGCAATTCCTTGAGCCTGCGTTCAGTTGAATTCCTGTTACATCCGTAGAAAAAACAAGCGGTTAAAGCCAGCACGGCAGTAATCCTGAATTTATTCATGCTGAATGTCTCCCTGTTTATGACCTGCACACAGTTTAATATAAAAATCCATGTAAAACAAGTAAAAGAATATCGAGTCAAACGATGATTATCTTTTATTTTCCCCTTTACAAAAACGCAGATAAAAAGTAAAATTCACATTATGAAAGTCACCTTAAAAGAAATCCGCAGGCTGCAGGAAGATATCACAGACGAAATTGATTCATATACGGATGTTGCTGATGTCGATTATGACATGCTTACAGAGCTCAGGACAATTAACTTCAACATAACCATGCTTTTTCTCCGCTACAGCATGGAAAAGGATAATACTGTAATTGAGCTTGATGAAAACGCTGACATTAAGATTATCGAGGCCTTAAAACCACGCCGGAAGAGCATAAGCACAAAAAAAGGAAGTACAGATGCCTTTATAAGCCACCTTACACCACTTTTGCAGAATCTTTTGAATGATATAGACGATTTGCGCTCAACTCTGCCGACAGGATCAAGGAATTATCTCTCCAAGAATATAGACTCTCAGCTTATGTGTGCAAGGGAGCAGATTGAAAAAATCATAAGTCTTGAAGGAGATGAGGAAACTCTTTCCGTGTGGAAAAAAACTATTGTTTCCAGCGTGGTGAATGCCGCATCAACAATGGGGAAGACACGCACAGAAAAAAAAGCCGCAGCTGCACGAGAAAACGGGAGAAAAGGCGGACGCCCCAAAAAAGAACCTGAAAAAAAGAGAATTTCTTCAAGAACCACTAAGACAAGCGCAAAAAAAACATCAGCAAAGGCTGCAAAACCAGCTCGCAAAAAAAATCGAAAATAGTGGAAAAAATTATAAAATAAATTGACATAACGCTACATATAGTGTATAATAACATTTAGATTCAGTATAAATCCACTATTTATATTGAACGATTCCCACTCAGCTCTGTCAGTTTTCCCACTAATCCCACTGGCAGAGCATTTTTTTTCCCCAGAGTGTAACAAATTATTTTATGTATTGTTTATTTATTTGAATTGACCGATGGGCAATTTATGGGGTATTATATTAGTATGGTCAGGCGTGGATTAATTTTATTCGCAGCTGTATTTTTCCTCATTCTTGCAGGTTGTGCGTCGAAACAGGAAGACGACAATGTTGCCGTTCCTCCTGCAAACATAATCAGACCATTGCCATCGAGAAGCAAACCTCAGGCAAAGAAAGAGAGTCCCAAGGAAACTGCCGTAGTTTCAGAAATAAAGGAAGAGACAAAACCGGAAGCAGTTGAAAAAGCAGTGGAAACTCCAGTTGAAGAACCGGAGCCTGTTGCGGAACCTGCTGCAGAACCTGTAGCTCCACCGGTTGAAGAGCCGGAGCCTGTGTATGAGGATCCAGAT
>JAGADS010000110.1 GCA_017613485.1 Treponema sp. | reverse complement strand
TTCCTCCACCAGTTTAATTGTTCTATTTTTAATATACTGATAGATTTTGTTTTATTCAAGGGCATCTCGAAAAACTCATTTTCAATGATTTTTTCGAATGCCTGTCGAGTTTGAAAGCCTGAAATAACAGGCTTTCAAACGTCGCTTTTTCAAAGTTACCTCTAAAAACTGAAGTTTTTAGAGGTTCCCTCAATAAGGGAATGTGTCTGGGCATAAAAAAACCGGGTCCTAATTGAACCCGGATCATATTCAAATTGAATGAGCTTTAACCAAGGAAAACATGTCCCTGCTGGTCGATTGCAAGAATGCTCTTACAGTCACTGCATCGGAAACGTCCGCTCTTGGTTGCCTTGAGCCTGCGTGAACATACAGGGCAGTTGAACACCTGCGGGAAAATTGAATTCTCCACCGGAGTACCGCGCTTAAAGAAGTCGGTTGCTTCTGCCAATGAGTCCTTGATGTTAAAGAACTGGCTGAATCCCAAAAGCTGGAATACCTCATAGACCTTTGGCTGAATGTTAAGAAGAACGATGTCTCCACCTTTTGGCTTTACCAGTTTAAGGAATGTTGTAAACGAACCTATACCGGTAGAAGAAACATAATTCAATGAGGAGCAATTGAAAATGAGGTTTGAGAATCCCGCACTAACAATCTTACCAATCTGCTTTTGAAAATAAACGGAATTATAAGTATCAATGTATCCGTTTAAAATAACCATCAGACAACTATTTACCTCGGGTATATTTTCTAGACTAAACTTTAAGCTGTCATCTTTCTCGTCATTAAAACCAGGAACTAGCTCGTTGTTGTTCATATTCCTCCGGCTGTTTTTCTGGATAACCAGTAAACAGTATTTTTTAATTCTTCTACTTTATATCGGCATTATTACCGTTTATTTTATTCTACAATAAAAATATCAGTTAGTCAAATCAAAATCCCTAAAAACTCTAAATTTTTGCAATATTTTCTTATATTTCTAAAACTAATGCGGGAGAAGGAATTTACCGATATTTGAAGTGAAATTCTATTTTTTAATTGAAGGATGAGTTTTATGCTTTTTTCAATTTTGATTGCAGCAGTTATTTTTTTAGTACTTATCGTTGTCTTAGTTCTCTTTGCGGGCAAAAAAGGCAGTTCCTCAAATAAAACTGCTTCAGGACGCGGTAAATCTCAGGCTCAGATTATCAAGACAGCCAACCGCAAGCTGGATCGCAATCCAAATGATCCTGAGGCTCTTATTGAACTTGGAGACTTGTATTTTAACAATAAGATGTGGGATAAGGCTTTTTCCATTTACGACAAGCTGTTCAGGTTGGCAGGTAAGGATCCCCGCATAGATCCGTTTAAGGCAGTTTTGCGCTGTGGAATATGTTCTCTCAATCTTGACCGTCTTCAGGAGGCAGTTGCATCCCTGAGTGCCGCATATAAGCTTAATCCGCATGATTTTGAAGTTAACTACAACGTTGGTCTGGCTATGTTCAAGGACAAACAGTACGACAAAGCCATTCCATGCCTTAAAAAAGCTCTTGTGGCAAATCCAGAGGCGCAGGGAGTGTATCTTATCCTCGGACAGTGCTACTATTACGGCCACCACTACCGCGACAGCCTTCCATGCCTTAAAAAAGCCCTTGCAGAGGACCCGAACAATAAGGAGGCTCTGTTTGATATGGCAGACTCCATGTCAGCAGAAGGTCATGGTGATAAAGCCATCAAAGTTTTCATGCATTTGAGGCCGGATCCTGTTTACGGAGCACGTTCATGTCTGGAAGCTGGCTCTTACCACATGAAGACCGGTGATTTTGACGCCGCAATCCAGGATTTTGAGATTGGCACAAAGCATCAGAACATACCGCAGGATCTTTTGCTTGATCTTGAATACAAGAGCGCACAGTGTTATTTCAACAAGGGAGATTTCTCAAAGGGTCTCCAGCTTTTGAACAAGATACGTTCCCAGAGCTCAAATTACAAGGACGTCAACTCGCTTGCCTCACGCTATCAGGAATTGAGCCAGAACCGCAACCTTCAGGTATATCTGCAGGCCGGAGCTTCTGACTTTGTTGCCCTGTGCCGCAAATTCATTGAGGGAATGTACAAGGGAGCAACGATTAAAATTCAGGATATCAACGTAGGTCCCGCATTCACTGATATTTTTGCAGAGGTTGACTCAATAAAATGGCAGGATTCAGAGCTTTTCCGTTTCTTCCGCACTTCTGGTTCAACAGGAGAGCTTTATGTACAGGATTTCCATGGACACATGCACGATGTAAAGGCTGACCGCGGATTCTGCATCACAGCCGGTGTTTTCAGTGAGGAAGCCCACAAGTACATCGAAGGCCGCCCGCTTGACCTTGTAGAAAAGCCGCTTTTGACAAAGATTCTAAAGCAGATTCAACTTTGACAAGTTCAACTTTAAAATTAAAGAAATCTGTGATATACTCAAATCAATGGACGAAAGATTTTTGCCTATTGGCATTCAGGATTTTGAGAAACTCCGCAGGGGGAACTACCTTTACGCAGACAAGACGGGTTTGGTTTACGAGCTTGCCCGCTTGAGCACACCTTATTTTCTTTCACGCCCAAGACGCTTCGGGAAAAGTCTGCTGCTTTCAACCATGGAATATTATTTTCTCGGAAAAAAGGAGTTATTCCAGGGGCTTGCAATAGAAAAGCTGGAGAAGGAGTGGACTGAGTATCCTGTTTTGAAAATCAGCTTCGGATTAAACAGCTTCGAAACCAACAAAAAATTGAAAGCGCGCCTCAATACTATTGTAACTGAAAATGAGGAATTATATAAAATTGAACGTCAAAGCGATGATCCTGCCGAGCGATTCGCAAACCTGATAAAAAAAACATTTGAAAAAACCGGAAAACAGATTGTCATTTTAATTGACGAGTACGACAAGCCGATTCTTGACGCACTTTACACGGACTACGAGGAACAGAACAGACAGGAGCTCAGAAGCTTCTACAGCCCACTCAAGGACTGCGACAAATACATCCGTTTTCTTTTTATTACTGGAATAACTAAAGTAAGTCATGTAAATATTTTCAGCGGACTGAACCAGCTTAACGACATAAGCCTTGACAGTGCATACTCTTCAATCTGCGGAATATCGGAAACAGAGCTTAATCAATATTTCACGCCAGAAATAGAGACCCTTGCAAAAGCACAGGAAATGACTGTTGATGAGACAAAGGCAAAGCTTGCAGATATGTACGACGGCTATCACTTCACGCACAATGTCGAGGGAATGTTCAACCCGTTCTGCCTTTTAAAATGTTTTATGAGTAAAGATTTCGGCTCCTACTGGTTTGAAAGCGGCACACCATCGTTCCTTGTAAAGACACTGCAAAACCAGCCTCTTGAGCTTGAGAACATGGTGAACGGAAGGCTCGCGACTGAAAATCAGTTCAAGAACTACGACCCGGACTCTCATAATATGCTTCCAGTTGTATACCAGAGCGGCTATTTCACGATAAAGGATTTTGAAAAGGAGACAAGGCTTTACACACTCGATTTCCCGAACAGAGAGGTGGAGGAGGGCTTTCTTGATGTTCTTCTCAAGAAATTCATCACCGTTCCTTACGATGACATAGGGCTTGAGATAAACAACCTCCGAGTGGCACTAAGGAATAAAAATCTGGATAAGGCACTCTCAATCATTAAATCCGCCATAGCTGACTTGCCCACGATTGTTAAAAAAGACATGTGCGAGAATTACTACGAGTCCGTGACCCACCTGATGTTCCGCATGACAGGCTGGCGTGTAGTCTCAGAGCTGCAGTCGGTTGCAGGAAGAAGCGATGTTGTTGTTGCCACAAAAGATATGGTTTATATATTTGAGCTTAAGATGGACAAAGGCCATGAATTTGACGATGTTGCTGATGAAGGCTTAGATCAAATCGATGCAAACGGATATTCACAAAGATTTGAAGTGAGCGGTAAGAGCATGAAAAAAGTCTGCCTCGTTTTCTCCAGTGAGGGAAAGGGGCTTCTGGGATGGAAGGAAAAGTAAATCTTACTTTTTACGAACCAATTTTAACCAAGAAACCGACCTGAACTCCAGAAAAAAAATTTGAAAAAATCCTAAATCTCATGCTATAATTAAGTTCTAAGGGGAAAGGAGCTTTTTTATGTCTTCTCTAAAGACTAGATTCATTATAATCTTTGGGTTTTTTATTGTTCTGTCAGTTACAATCATGTCTCTTGTTGCATCTCTGAACATCATGTCTATAGGCACGACTTTTGCGAATGATCAGGGACGCACGATAATCAACAAGGCTTCGGAAGTAGTTAATGGCGATGAATTTGCGGCATTCATCCAAAACCCAAGCGAAGAAGATCCGTATTACGAGACCACAAGAAAACGGCTTTTGGACATAGCAACCTCAACCAACTGCCAGTACCTCTACACGATGATACCCGTAAAGGGAACAGTCTACCGTTACATAATTGACGGAAGCTGTGACCCCAGCGATGAAGAGAATTTTTCTCCCCTGGGAACAGACGAAGACATTTCAGATTACGGACATTTCCCATTTGATACACAGAAAAAGAACTGCATCACCTATTCCAACATCATGAACGTTGATAACTGGGGATACCAAATCAGCGTGTTCAAGTCCATCGTAACATCCAGCGGTAAAATCGTCGGCTTTATCGGATGTGACTTTGATGCCACCAGCCTTGTAAATACCCTGCGCAAGCACCTTTTCATCACCATAGGACTGGGTATCCTGTGTCTTGCTCTGGGACTCCTCACGATTTTCTGCTTTACAAACAACCTGTTTAAAAAAATCAAGAAAATCTCAGGGGCAATGGAGCAGATTTCCATGGGAACGGCAGATCTTACCGCACGCATCCCTGAATCCGGAAAAAATGAGCTTTCACTTTTGGCACAGAACTGCAACCGTGTAATCGCAAGCATGAACGAGATGATGGCATCCCTCCAGAGTCACACCGGGGTATTGTCTCAGACAGGCGACGTCCTGAGCAACCGCATGAACGACAGCATCACAAGCATCAAGAATGTTTCCGGTGGAGTTAAGGAGATAACCACAAGAATCAACGACCAGACACAGAGGATCGAATCCATCACGTCCGAGGTTCAGAGTGTTGAAGATGAAATATCAAAGCTGGATGAACGCCTTGTTGAGCAGTCCCAGACCATTCAGCTGTCTTCCACCACCATGCAGGAGCTTTCCGACAATATTCACTCGGTGGTAAAGAGCCTGTCACAAATCATATCCGAATATGCAACTCTGGTAAAAGAAGCAAATCAGGGACGTGTAATGCAGGAAGAAGTGGCGGAGCAGATAGAAAACATAGCACGTCAGTCCGAAAACCTGAACGAGGCAAACGCTGCAATCTCTGCCATAGCCGAACAGACAAACCTTCTGGCAATGAACGCGGCTATCGAGGCGGCACATGCGGGAGAACTGGGAAAAGGCTTTGGTGTTGTTGCAGACGAAATCAGGACCCTTGCGGAGACTTCGGCAACACAGTCAGGCTCAATTAAAGAGCTTCTGGAAGGAATCACAACATCTATCAACGGAATAGTCGGCTCCTCAAAATCTTCTGCAGATTCATTTGAACGGCTTGGAAACAAGATCAATCAGCTTGAGGACTTGATTCAGGATGTACAGGCAGGCATGGGAGAGCAGAACAACAATGTAGAAAACATTCTTTCCGAGATGAAGAAACTGGATTCTACGACGACCGACATCACCGACACGTCATCGCACATAAAGACATCCAGCTCCAGGGTTCTTTCGAATGTTCAGGAACTTGAATCGATTGCGGCTGCCACCAGAAGCAAATCCACGGAAGTTTCCTCTGACATGCATTCCATGGAGAATGTTGCCCTTGATGCCGTCAATGCCTGCGAGAAAAACCAGGAAGCCTCAAAACAGGTATCACAGATCATCAACGGCTTTAAGGTGTGAGCTTGCAATGACAAAGCTTCTTTTTATTCAACAGTAACTGACTTTGCAAGATTACGGGGCTTGTCGGGGTTGATTCCACGCTGAACCGAGCAGTAATATGCAAAAAGCTGTGCCGGAATTATTGCGAGTATTGCACCGAATGAATCATCCGTGCTTGGAATACGGAAAATGTCCTTTGCACATTTCTCAAATTCATTTCCCTTTGCACTGGTAATCACCAAAGTTGAGCATCCGCGTGTAAGCACTTCCTCAAGATTGCTTGCTACCTTTTCATACAGATCCGGATTTGTGGCAACTCCAACAACAAGAGTAGTATCGTCAACAAGAGCGATTGGACCGTGCTTAAGTTCTCCTGCGGCAAAGGCCTCGCTGTGCATGTAGCTTACTTCCTTTAGTTTCAGGGCACATTCAAGGCTGGTTGCACTGTCGGAAAGGCGGCCTATATAGAAAATCTTTTCCTTGTTGAAGTTGCATGAGGCGAATTTCTGAATCTCACCCTGATTGTCCAGAATCTGCTGAACCTTCTGCGGAATCGTTGAAAGCTCCTCAAGAAGACGGCTGTATTCCTTGTCGTCCAGTAATCCTCTTGCACGTCCGCTCTTTAATGCCAGCATGAAAAGGCACATAAGCTGAGTGGTATATGCCTTTGTGGATGCAACCGCTATCTCAGGACCTGCGGCAGTATAGATTACGTCGTCGGCATCACGGCTTGCAGTTGAACCCACGGAATTGGTAATTGCAATAACCCTGAGTCCCTGTGCTTTTGCCAGACGAAGTGCTTCCAGAGTATCGGCTGTTTCTCCTGACTGACTGATTACGATAAAGATATCATCCTTGTCCAGAACAGGATTCCTGTAGCGGAACTCTGAGGCTACATCAACAACAACCGGAATGCGTGCAAAGCGTTCAAATACATAGCGTGCCACCGCTCCTGCGTAATATGCTGTGCCACATGCTGTAATCACTATTCTCTTTGCCTTCCTCCAGTCCTCATCGGTAATCTTGAGTTCCTCAAAATGAATGTCTGTCGGCTTCCCGTTTGTTTCAATCACATGCGGGCGGAATGTATCTGTAAGTGCCTTTGGCTGCTCGTAGATTTCCTTTATCATAAAGTGGGCATATCCGCCTTTTTCTGCACTGGACATGTCCCATTCAACATGATAGGGCTCTTTTATTACCTTGTTACCGTCCTCGTCAAATAAATCAACATGGTCGGCATAGATGACTGCAAGCTGCTTCTGGTCAAGAAAGTAAACCTCACGTGTGTGCTCAAGGACTGCCGGAACATCGCTTGCAATAAAGTTCTCTCCCTGTCCAAGACCCACGATAAGCGGGCTTTCCTTTCTGGCAGCGATGATTCTGTCTGGGAATTCCTTGCAGAGAACACCAAGGGCATAGCTTCCCTCTATGCGGTGAAGTGCATTCAACACGGCCTCAAAAATGTCTCCGCTCTGCTCGTAAAAATAATTGATAAGATGCGCCACAACCTCGGTGTCTGTCTGGCTCCTGAAAACAACACCCTGCTCCTGAAGCCATGCCTTTAGCTTGACGTAATTCTCTATGATTCCGTTGTGAACGATAGCTATATTCCCGCTTACATTTGTGTGAGGATGTGCATTGATGTCGCTAGGCTCGCCGTGGGTTGCCCATCTTGTATGTCCGATGCCCATGCTTCCCTGAATTATCTGGGTTGCAAGCCTCTTCTCAAGAACCTCAAGGGCACCCTTTACTTTCTCTACAACTATGTCCTTACCGTCATAAACGGCAATTCCCGCACTGTCGTAACCGCGGTATTCAAGCTTTTTTAATGCATTGACCAAAATCGGAGTAGCATTTTTCTCTCCGACATATCCCACTATTCCGCACATATAAATCCCCCAAATATTCCTATATATTATATAAATTACACTAAGGTTGAAAGAATATCAATAACCCCCTCATCGTAGAATTTTTTCTTTTTCCTTAAATCCTCGATGGCTCTTTTTGGGCTAAGCTTGTGATGATAGGTTCGCTCAGAAATAAGGGATGAATAACTCTCGGCTACATGGATGATTTTAGCTAAAAGAGGAATATCCTTGCTTGTAAGCGACTCCGGATAGCCTGAACCGTTTTCATTCTCGTGGTGGAACATACATGCCTGTGCAAATACCCCCTGAATGTCATCAGATGCGGCCGGTAAATAGTCTGCATAATGAAGGACATGGCGGGTCAAATTCTTTTTTTCCCTTGCACTTAAAATCTCAACGCGGAAAAGGTCAGCCTCCAGATCCAGAAAACCTGCATCATAAACAAGTCCTGCTAAAAGATAAATCAAAGCCTGTTCCTTGGGAACCTCCAGCTCAAGTGCAATACGATATGTTAGAGATGAAACCACTACTGAATTATGTTTTCGATGTGTATGCCGGTCAATTTTCTTGCCGAGAATAACACAGTCATCAATCAATTTGTCCCATTCAGGAGCATCAGAAAGAAGATGTGCCTCATCAAGATCTTTTTCCAGCTGAATGTAGTATTTCTTGAATGAACGGTTATAAAACATTCGCCGTAGAACTGTAAAGACAATAACAGCCAGAGATGCAAGTCCAAGCGCAATTATTACAAGCCTAATCAAACGCCTTAGATTTTGTCCACCGTCATCCTGAGCCGCAAACAGATCCGTTATTGAAATTATAGAATCACCGACACCGTGAGCAAAGTTTTCAAGAGAATCGTCTCCGTGTGTTCCTTGAGCCCAAATCAAGCCCGGAAAAGACAAAAGAGAGAACATCCAATAAAACTTCTTTCTGCTAAAAGAGACCATTCCTCTTGATTTTATCACGTCAGCATGGGGAATTCAATAAGCGGAGGGTATAAAGCCCCCAATCCCCTTATCCTGTTATAAATAGAATAGTATAGGTGTTTCTCATATTTTGAAAATCTGAGGCTGTATAATCCTTTTATATACCTTTATACTTTTTTACATGGTTTATTCTCCTCACTCAAAGAACGCACGCCAGTCTTTCCCCAATGCCTCTGCCAGTGCACAGATTCCATGAATTGAAATGTTCTGGCCTGATTTTAGCCGATAGATTGTTGCGATAGAGAGGTTTGAACGGTAACTTATCTGCTCGGCTGTAAGGCCTGATTCCTCAATGCAATGCTTAACATTCTCCGAAACTGCATCCTGAAGATTGAATTCGAGGAACTCTGAATAAGTGTTTCTGGTGGCTTTTGTTTCCATGTTCATAAAATCCTCCTGTGTAGCATGGTGGTTTCGACAAGGTCAACCACCGGTATTTTTGTGAAGAGACGACGACTCCCCCTGCCTTGCCGCATGACAAAGCAAAAAACATAGAGAGAAAAATCGATTTCTTTTTATTTTTTTAGATCAAAAGAGTGAAGCCAGGACCTCACCCTTTTCCTTTGCCAGAGCCGCGAGCCGTTGTTTGAGGGACTCGCTCTCATTCTCTATCTCACTGTATTTTCTAACCAGTTTTTTTTGTACTTCAAGCGGTGGCAGTGGAATATGAAGCCTGTTCAGAAAATCCACGCTGATAGACTTGATTGTTGCACTTCCGCAGAAGGCATTGAAAATCTGCAGTGCCTGCTCTGTTTCCAAAAGCATCTTGAAGTACAACGGCAGAATCTTTTTCTTATCAAGACGTATTATGTAGATATTGCTGGCAGGAATGATTTTCCTTCCGTTAAGATTCTCAACATACGCAGCTTTTAGAGTTTCGGTCATTGCCATTACAAGCAGAATGTCACCATCTTTGAGCACGATGTTCTCAAGCTTTTTATCAATCTCCTTAATAGCCTTAAGATCCGAAGCAAGACGGTTATCCTTTATGTCCTTTGCAAAGGCATAATAGATTCCTGTGTCCTCGTCACTTCCAAGCTCCTCAAGCTCCGATGCCTTTATCTGAGCGCCACGCATGATTTTCGTCTCAGCAAGATCAGAAAGCTTTACGTATTCCTTTACACCGCCAAGTGATATTTTTTCTTCGAGGAAATAAGTCCGCGATGTCAGCTTATAATCCTTGGCTTTAATCTCCTGATTTTTGATACTGCGAGATTTTTCGCTGTCTTTACCCAGCATGAGATGAATTGATTTTGCGGCATCTTCAGTAAGTGTACTTGCACCTCTCCTTGTATTCTCATAAAAGCCGCTGGCATCAACAATCCGAACAGACTTGTTGTTCCTTGATAAAACAAGCAGTGCAGTATTTACCATAGTGTATGGCTGTAAAACCCCGGCAGGAAGTTCAATAACCGCTTCAACAAAACCACCGTCAATCAGCTTCTGACGTATCTCTTTCAGGCCGTGACCTTCATTGAACAGGAAGCCCTGAAACAGAAATACTACAGCACGTCCCTTATCAGAAAGAAGTTTTAAAATCTTTTCGATGAATGGAATCACCATGTCAGAATTAAGAGTCGGGAATGCAAGAATCTTGTCGTATTGAATGCCTTCATCAAGCTTCAAGACATCGGCAAGCTTAATCTCTGGAGACACATCTTCAAGATATGAAAGCATGCTTCCAAAGATCCTGATTCTCTGATTAATTTCAATTCCTTCGAGCTTCTTACATGGAAAGTTTTTTGCAACGTGAATAAGGAAAGAACCGAATCCTGCACCAAGATCTGCAACAGAATCATTCTTGCGAATATCCAGAGTGCTTGCACACAAGTCGTTGAGAGAAGAAGGTATTGTTACAACCATGTCCTTAAGTCCAAGCCGGGCATTCCCTTCATCAATCTTGTCTGTGAGGTAACTTTTAATGTCTTCAGCTGAAACCTTTTCAAAAGTCTCAAGAGTGCTTTTAGCCCACTTAGCTCCGTCACCCGAAATAAACTCTTTTACAGCACTAGGAACATCATCGCCACAAAGAGCCTCTGCTACAGTAACAGAAAGTGCAAGACCGTTTTTCTTAGCAACAAAAGCGGCAAAAGGAATAACATATCTGATTATTAGTCCTTCGCCATTTGCAGGAAAGTTGAACTGCTGCATTGCCCTGTCTACATAAAAATGCTTTGCATAAGACATAAAAGTCCTCCATGTAGGCTTGAATCAGAAATTGCATTTATTACCTTATTCAAGCAATCTAATTATAATATACAACATAAATATCGGAATGTCAAGGTTTTTCTTGAATTTTTATATTCAAGCAAGTAGTGAGTTATTAATCATCCAGCAGGTGTAAATCCCCCAATCCCATTCTGTTTAAGGTCCTGGATATTTTTTTCTGGGACCAGTTTTTTTCCTTCATTTCCTTCATCATCTTTAATCCAAAGAGAGAACGGCTTCTAACCTTTAGCTCACCTTTAAACAGGGGTACGCAGAATTTTGTGCTTCCGGGAAGGCAGTAATGATACATTTTGTTCTCAGCCTTATCTACCCAGTAGAAGTGAAGCTGGTTATTGTTAAGTGCGAAAGGAAACGTGTGGATCTCAACTTTCCTGTTTTTTATCTTTGCCTTTATCGCCCCAATTAAACAGTTGCTGTATTTCATGTTCATTTCCTCCTGTATAAAAATATAATATCACAGGTGTTTCTCATTTTATGAGAATTTGATGCTGTATAATACTAATATCTTTGGCTGAAGAAAAACTTAATATAAGGAGGAGTAACTATGGCTGCATTTCATTTGGCAAATCAAATCTATGAAATCAATTCGTATGCTGATCTCGCTATGGTGCGAGCTAAGCTTGATGAACTTCATAGGTTGAAAAGAATAACTGATAATACTTACGAAATGAAATCTAAACAGTTAGATCAGTTTCCACGTAATCATCAGTTGAAAAAGTAAATAACTTTCCCCCTGCCGTCATGTGTTTGGCCAAGCATGGCGGTGTTTATGTTGATTTTCACTTCTTCTTCCTCGCATACTCTTCACAATACATTTGCAAACATTCAATAGAACTGTTTGTTCCGCGGATGAGTTCTGAAGCGATTTCCAGAGCATTCTTATACGGATTATCTTTTATTGTATGAACTCTCTTATCAGAATCTTCTGGCAATTTCGCGTATTCAAGATTATATGCATACGGATGCTCATGAACGAAATGCCCATCTGGTTCAAGAAATTCTACTCGTGTACTGCCTGCATCTGTCCAGTCTGAAAAATCTTTTGTTCTTGCATCCAATTCGAAAAACTCTTTATCATCCTTACAGCTGTAGAAAACACCAATTCGTTTTTCGTCACCTATCACATAAACAAGGTCGCCGCTTCGGAATGGAAAAGGGATTGTGACATAGTCATCTTCGTAAGCAGGTTCTTCGTTTAAGGCAAGATAGCGGTAGAGAATTTCTTTATCGCGTTCATTGAATTGCCAGTTGATTTTTGTCAAATATTCGCGAACGGCTTTTGATGGGAAGAGTGCGATAATTTGTTCGTTGGTGATGTTAATACTCATATTATTTCTCCTGATTATTATCCAACTTTTTGGCATCATATTCACTTTTCATCTTAAAAAACAATGACGTAAACAGCTAGCGGGGAAAACTGATATAATTTATCTTTGTCTTTCGTTTGTTTAAGAAATACATATTAAACTCTTTGTCTTCCTGAAAATCCCACATTCTGTAGGCAATATAATGCAACAAAAGTTTAAAAGGATTATGTCTCTTGTAAACATCAAAATTGCGAATCCATATATACAGATTTGCAAATGGCTTATTGCGTGGTTTTTCTCTTTCCATGTTGAATTCCTCCGAATACTGTTAGTATTTCTCATCTGTGAATCTATAACATTCCTGATTAAAATTCACAAAAAACTTTCCTAAAGAACCGTGATTATTTTTTGCAACAATTATTTTTGCTTCGGGTGAGGAAGCAAATTTCTTACCTTCATTTCTTTGCAAATACAGAAGAATATCTGAAGTTTGTTCTATGTTAGGATTAATTTTTTTTGAGTCACGGGAAATCTGGCACAGTACAACAATAGGAAAACAAAGTTCTTTTGCAAGGTTTTTTAGTGAGACAGCGATTTTAGATCTTGCATCATAGCAAGAGCATCCAGAATTTTCAGTTTCAATTAGATTTAAATAATCGATGAAAAGAATTTTGGTATTATTTTCTTTTACCATACACTTTGCCAGCTCACTTAGTTTTGAAAAATTCAGCCCTGGAATATCTGAGATATAGACTGGTGAATCCGAGAGTTTTTCTGCACTGTCGTTGATTTTTCTAAGTTCATCTTCATTTAGCAAGCCATGATTAATCTTCTGTAAATTTACTTCTGCTATCTGTGATAATAATTGAACACCTATTGTTGCACAGGATTCTTCAAGTGAAAGTAAGCCGCAGGGGATTTTGTTTCCGATGGCAATATTATGAATCATAGACAAAGCAAGAGCTGTTTTACCGACATCAGGCTTACTGCCAATGATTATCAGGTCTGAATTTTGAAACCCTAAAGTCATTTGATCAAGATACAAAAATCCAGAAGTAATTCCAGTACACGTTTCTTTAGTTTTATGTCTCTCATCTATTAAGTTCATCGCCTTTTCTGTAATAGTTTTACCGTCCATTATTTCCTTTTCCATGTTGAATACCTCCTTATGTTTTTCCTCATATTGAATTTCTAAGTGAATTAGTTTTTTATAAACTCCCGATATGTTCCGGTCTTCTTCGCGCTGATTTCTACCCACGTTGCTTTGTGTTCTGTTTTTGGTGACGGCTCCTCATACCTAAAGCCAAGTCCGCCAAAATCTTCAAAAAACTTTTTCACAATCAGCAGAGCTTCTTCCCTGCAATATGTACATACGATTGCGTTGAATTGCCAAGCCGGATATTTATCGCGCGTTACTATGAACTTCCAATGCTGTTTTTTAGGAACTGAATAATTTGTCCAACCTGCAGAATGGTCAATCAGTTCACGGCCAAATCCTATATCAACAAAGCATGGAACACAGTTGTTTTGATTTGCAAAAAGATTTTCCGCGAGCTGTTCATACCAGAGCCCTTTTTCCTCATCGCTAAGATTTTCATATCCAACAGAGGCACTTACATTCAGCTCCTGTGCAGCGACTTTGACCTGCTCTTTTGTTGTAAATCTTCCTTCCTTAATCCCTTTTTGCAAAGCGTTCATTTTAATACCTAACGACATAAGACTCATTTTTTGCCCCCTTCGTTTTATTTTCATAAAAACTATATCATCCTGTATTCTCAGAAAATGAGAATCCGATAATGTAAAATCATTTTTTGTGAGGTGGAATAAGTCCTATCTCTTTACAGATTGCTTCAAACTTAGAATATGCTCCATAAACTTTCTGTGCGTATTCGTTTGAAGCAGCTATTTTTTTAAATCTTCATACTCCAAAGAAATGCAATCATATTGTCGTCTAAGATTTTTCAAAAGACTTTCATTTGGTAATATTTCATTTTGGGTAAAATCACTAGGCGACAGCAAAAGTTTGTCTAAGTTTTGATATGTTAGCTCAAACTCCTGCAAACTTTTGTTTATGGATTCAATATCTTCTTCCGTCAGCCAGGAACCATTTACAGGTTTCAATAAAAAATGAATGCCCATTTCAGACAAAAGTTCATAAAGCTTTTCAAAATCCTCCAGCATTAGTTTTTCGAGATAATACTCAAGAGTTCCTGTGCAATCAGTGCTAATTGTTACCAGTCTTTTCATTTTCTACATCCTCAAACTCTGGT
>JAGADS010000011.1 GCA_017613485.1 Treponema sp. | reverse complement strand
GCAAGCATATCAAACCTCCTTATCCCATTATACCACAAAAACTGTTTTTTACAAAGCGAATTTACCAGCTAGTCCAAAAGTCAAGGGGAAAAAACAGGTTTTCTTGTTCAGTCTTGCATAAAACAAAAGGACCTCTTAAAGAGCGTGGGGAAAAGAAGTCCTTAAATTGTGGGAGAGCTTAGTCTGCTAAGTTCAGTTTTACCCTATGTTCTGTAGGATGACTTCCACCAGAATCTGAAGACTTTGCATAAAGCAGTGGGTCTGCCTCTGACTTTAGTGTCGTAAGGTTCTTGGAGACATTGACATCACCAATCCAGTCTTTGTTTCCTGTATCGCTTTCATATAGACCTTCAGATTTGTATGCAACTGTTTCAGTCGGAGCGTATAATGTATAAGATAGGCTTTCATGCCCATAGGAATCCCAATTCATTTCATCTCCGAATTTAGCCTTTTTAAATTCTCTTAACAAATCCCATGTTCCACTATTTTTTCTCAGATATACCTTACCCCATATCTCCGAATCACCGGCTTCATCAAAATTAAGCTTAAGGGCGGTATCCCCTACTGTTATCGTTACCGGCTTGATTTGTACTTGTATTCTTCTGGATTCTTGTATAGATGACTTGCAGTGAAGTCTTGACTGGTTAACGGCTATTGTATAAGCAGTATCGTGATGAAACAGATTGTTTGTATAGGTATCTGTTATAGTGTTAGAATCTATAGATGTGCTTCCTCGGTAGATTGTTACACTTATAGTATTGTCTGTATTGCCTGGAATTACTTTTATAGGCATAGAGTCATAGGTGAGGTAGCTGAACTTTAAATACTGAAGGTCATTTGTTTTTGGAATGTTTGTCCATTCTATTGTGCTTCCAGATTTTCTTGGGGAATACTGTATGGTAACTGGTTCCAAAATACCCTGAATATACACGTCCTTGGAGTAAGTCTGTGTGCTGTAGTTTGTCTTTGAAACAACCATCGTAATCGTGTGTCCGCCGAGTTCAAGGAAACGTTTGCCACTACCGTTTGCAGTAGATGTCGATCCGTCTATTTTTACTGTTACACTTTCTCCGCTTCCTGCGCTCACTTCAAAATTTGCCTTTCCTGTTCCGCTTAATGTAAGTGGCAGGTCGTAGCAAGTATAGTTACTGTAGCCGGATTCCTCTGGTCGTTCAGAAGAAGCTGTTATAACGTCATTGCTTTCGTGCTTGTAGAAGCGCAATGTTGGTTCCTGCAACGCCTGTACAAGCCTTATGTATTTGTAGAACGTCTTGTCGTTTTGATATGGCTTCTTGACTGTTATGGTCAGCGTGTAGTCTCTATAGGAAGCTCCACCAAGGCTTACCAGATTATCCATGTGAGTATTCGAGTTTACCGTGGTTGTTGATACGTTGGGATAATCCTTCTTTACCTCCATCGTACATCCGCTTGCCGCAGTGATTGCATAGGTAACATAAGTGCTTCCATCTGGAACTTCTATCCATTCAAAATTACCGGTTTTTACACCTGTCGGGTTGTTTGTCAGACCATTAGACTTGAATTCGTATGAAGGTGCCTGGAGTTTTTGTACTACCTTTACCTTTGTTGTAAAAGTTACGTCTTTGCAATACTGTTTGTGGATTATAGCCGTCAATGTATGAGATTTTTCAGTACCTAGCTGACCTGTTTGTTGGTCTGTCGTTTCATCGAATGGAGTATTATCAATCGTTCCAGAAACTGTTGTTCCCTCTTCTTTTGGCATGATTGAATAACTTACCTTGTCTGTCGTTTTGTCAACCTCTATGTACTTAAAACCGTTTGTATCCTGTCCCTTTCCGTTAAATTGAGAGCCCAAGTCAATAGGATCAATAGAAGGAGTCTTTACAATTCTGATATTCTTTTTAAGATTTACAGTTCTAGCACCGTCTTTGATTGACGTCGCAACTATTGTATGACGACCTATTCTGCTGACCTTATAGTTTCCTTGTGTAACTTCCACATCATCAACTGTAACTTTAAATTCTTCGTCTGGATTTGCAGGTGATGCTGTAAAGAAAATTTCTTCATCATCGGATGCCACCTCAATACATTCAAAGTGATCTTCATCCTCAAGCCCGTTAAAATCCTTTAGAATGGTAATCTCTGGATCCATAAGCTGATGCACGCCAGGACCATATTCTGTAGCAAAAACCTCTGATTTTAAACCGCGTGGCCCCAGTACCTGTACCGTGTATTCATAAAAAAGGTGAGGAACCTGTTCATCAAAATAATATTGAAAGGTCGTCGACGTGGAATCTGGATTCTTGTTGTCTGAAAGAGTAAGGATCTTGCTTCCCTGATATGTGAGTGAATTATCATCTCCATCTCTAAGCCAGTATTTTATTTCATATTTTGATCCCTTGTTCCTGTTATACCTCTGAATCGGAATCGTGAATGAAAGAAAATGTTTGTCTGTATCCCCAAAAGTGCCATTTTGAAGTGTAGTTACACTCGAAGGATTATCCGGCGGTGTGTTCTGAACAAAAGTGGTCTCGTAAAAAAGCTCCGGGAAAGATTCTCTGAGAGTCTCCTCAGTTCCCCAGCTTGCTCTATTCTCAGGCCAGATGCATCCGCTCAGTTTTATTGTCTGGCCTTCTGTTGTATCAGAAAGTTTGGCACGGATTTTTATCGAGGTGTTGTTGTCCAATGCAGTCTCGGAATAGCCCTCTGATATTAAATTGCCGGATCCGTCTTGCAACTTAAAGCAGTTTTTGCCAGGAGTTGGATTGCGGAGAATATTGTAGCCCTTGGGGTTAACGAGATAAATGTTGATTTCAATTGGGTTCAATGCGGAAAGATTCGGAGCACCGTTCAGTTCCGTCCATGGAGTAATGTATTCGATTTTTCCGACCTGACATGTTGTTGTCCAGTATTCAAGATATTCACGGACAGGCTGTTGCCAGAATTCACAGGAAGTTAAAAGAAAAGAAAATGTAAGAAAAGCAAGTATTTTAGGCAATCGGGGGGGGTACAAATGTGTAGGTGTTTCCACAAAAAAGCCTCCTCTTTATAATGCGTAATTTGTAATGCGTAATTCGTAATTACTTTTTAAATTATAATTCAGTACCGGTTATTTTACAAGTGTACATCTGGATTTTATGCTCTAATCATGATTTTTTTTCCTACCTGACATGTTGACTTAATTGACGTTTTGAAACATAATTACACCATGCTGCGGGGCATACCCGTCGGCTTTACTTTCTTTTAAGGAGAATTATTATGAAGAAATTAATTACACTGCTTGCAGTTTCTGTTACCGCCATAGCCGTAGCTGCCGCAGATCCACTTATTGTACTGCACGGATTCGTAAACTTGAATGCATTCGGTTCAACTCTCGAAAATAACTCTGAAGATTTTAGTGCATTAGGCGCATTTGGAGACAATGTTTCTGCTGGTGGAGGAGTCGGTGTAAACATCCCCTTTGGTGGATACTTCGGAGTTCAACCTGGTGTAGATTTCTACTTTAACAGAGTTGCTTTTAAAGATAAGGATTCAGATTTAATCGGTGCATATAATTATGTTTCTCTAGATGTACCAGTATTATTTACAGCTAAACTAGAGAAATGGAATTTCGCCTTAGGACCGTATGTATCCATCCCACTTGGAGATTTAAATAGGACAAGAAAGGAAGGAGGTTCTGGAATCAATGGTTCTCTTGATATTTCAACAGGTGCAAACATTGGTATGCTTTTTGGGGTTGGATATGAAGAACGTCTTGGGCTTGGACGCATTGTTTTTGGTGCACGTTACATGCTTGATTTCATGCCAATAGAAACAAAGGTTGGTAGCACCACTCATAAAGATTTCACCCGCCGTGGTCTTATTATCGACATCGGATACAAGGTACCTCTTACATTCTTTGGCGGCTGATTTTAGCTGACATGCTATAAACAGAATCCCTGTGGCTCTGGCTGCGGGGATTTTTTTTGATTGTCACGCGGATTGGAAATGCCTACGACATTTCTGCTATTTCCTGTACTTTCTCTAAGGGGAGCCCTGTGCATCGGGCTATTATTTCCGTAGAGATCTCAGTCGCAAGCTGCTGCTTGCTAAGGCTCTCATTTTTTGCTGTCGCAAAAAAACGTGGAAACTCTCGTTATTAGATTATGAATTAACCAAGATATTCTCTGCAAGTTCCTGCACTTTCTCGAGGGGAAGGCCTATTGCCTGAGAGATTTGCTCAACAGTATTAACACCCATTCTAAGAAGGTTCTCTGCGGCTTCTATGGCTTTCTGGGAGGCACCCTGTTGAATACCTTGTATCTCTCCTTTTCTGTATGCATTGTTTTCTCTTGAGATGCAGTCGCGGACAAAGCGCTCGTAGCCGATCTGGTTCTCCCATTCCTGCTGGTCGTGGCTCATGGTGTTTAGTAGTGCTTGTGCCATGTTCAACTCCTTTTGCCTTGCGGTTAATGTTGAAAGCAATTTCCATACTTTAGGCTTCTCGTAACTCATTATAAACATAGCCCAAAATTCAATTTCAGACAAGTCTTCTGGCTGTTTTTCCAGGATTTCCTCGATTTTTGGAAGTTCGATGTAGTGAATCTGAACTATGTCACTCAGTTCCCTGTTGTCCTCCTTCTCCTTATAAGTATAGCTGTGGTGCAGGCGAGTATCATTCACGATATTGAAGTCAACGAATTGAATCTGATAGATATGGGGCAGGAATGCATAGTCGTCACCTCTGCTCAGGGCGTTGTGGGTGAGGGCTGCGGCATAATAGATTGATCGCTTGATCTGGTCATCCTGGTACATACTGTTCTGCATCTCAACCTCCAACTCGCTGTTATCATCAAGCTTACAGTGGATATCAAGGCGCGGAAACTTACCGTCCATTCGTGTCGGAAGGATTTCAGGATTCAATATCTTTGTGTCGGTTACTGTTTTCCCAATGACTGCCGAGAGCATTTTCTTCCTACAATACTCTGATTCAACACAGTCCTTTGAGAAGAAGGACTTGAACACTACGTCATTTTTCAGATTGAGCAGCTTCTTTTGTGCCACGGCCTGGGCAGCCTGTTTCCTGACCTCATCGTCAATGATAATCTGATACTGCATCTTAGTCTCTGAATTGTTTAAACTGTTTGTCATAAAAACACCTCTTTATAAAATAGTATTGCCAGAACATATTGCACCGGCTGGAGAGATATAATTTCCCCCCTACTATATAAATAGTATCAGACATGTCATTTTTAACAATTTTTGGGGAAGAATTTTTAAAAAAAGTGAAAATTCTTTATTTTTTATGAATCAACTCTTTTCTTTACTTAATTTTAAAATACTGCTATAATAGAAAAATATAGAACGTAAAAAAGGATTATGTCGTATAAAAGACTTATTCAGGAATGTCCTCCTAGGCAGGTAGAAGACGGTAAGCCTGTTTTCGGAACTTTCAGGGGACATCCGGAGCGGCTGGACATAAGGTGGCTCGACAGGCCTTACCTTAACATACCCGTTCCAAAGTGGATTTCAAATCTTCGCATTAAAAGCCGGCTGTCATTTTATTTCAGCATCGGTGAGTATATCGGCTGCATTGAATTCATCGATGCCAAGATATTCGGTTTTACGGAAATTACTTTCTGGAATATGTCTACAAAGCAGAGGTTCTCCTACCATTCAATTATGGGACCAAGGCGCCGTTTTGTTCCGCACAGGCTCACTTTTGCCGCAACTGCCTGTTATAAAAAGAAGCGTTACATCCGCATAAGCTGGGACAGGTTCCACGACAAGCTCTCCGTAATCTTTAACCTGCACGGGGATTCTGTAAGGCCACAGGTAAATGCCGCATTCAAGGCTCAGTTCAAGACGGAGCAGACTGCAGAGCTTACAATGGTTCTTCCTGCCCCTACATTAAGGCGTTGTTCTGCACGGTATTATGCCTCGCTTCCACTGCACGGTGCAATTACGCTTACAGGAAAAAACCAGGAGCCAAAGACCATGCCGGATGCCGACGGAAGCTGCTTTTTTGACATGAACCGCACATACATGAAATTCATTACCCACGGAGAGCTTGTAACCGGACTTGGCACTGT
>JAGADS010000109.1 GCA_017613485.1 Treponema sp. | reverse complement strand
TTGATGATTCAGGTCAGGTAAAGGATGTTCCTTCGCTAAGGGCTTATCGTGACCGCATACAGTCGTTGCACAGGGAAATAGAGAATGCAGTAAGGAGATATACATCGGATTCAACATTGTCGTCGGCATTGCAGTCCACTGTTCCGGCATACAGGCAGGATCGGGAGCTTTTGGCAGTACGTGCAGACCACAGAAGCGAGATAAAGGGAATTGTCCATGAGGTTTCTGCTTCCGGGCAGACAGTCTATATTGAGCCTGATGAAATTGTACGTGCAAACAATGATCTTGTGCAGGCGGAGTTTGAGCTTAATGCAGAGTTACGACGACTGTTCCGTGAGTTGACTTTGAGCCTGGGAGAAAGCCGTGAGTCTTTTGAGTCTGCATGGAATATCATGATTGAGCTTGACATGACTATGGCTTCTTCCAAATGGCAGCAGACTGTCCGTGGAATATACTGTGAGACATGTGACCTGGAGAAAGAGCCACCCGTGATTCTTGGGGCAAGGCATCCTCTTCTTGGGGAGAAAGCTGTTCCTGTTGACATACGTTTTATGGACGGTAAGCGTGTCATGATAATCACAGGACCTAACACCGGCGGTAAAACCGTGACGCTAAAGACGATTGCCCTTTTTGCACTGTTGAATCAGGCGGGGTTTCCTGTACCTGCATTGGAGGGAACAAGGCTTCCGTATTTTTCCTCTGTCTTTGCTGATATTGGAGATGAGCAGTCAATCGATGATTCATTGAGTACATTCTCCGGCCACATGAAGCGTATGGCGCAGATGCTCACAAATGCAGATGACAGATCCCTTGTTCTTCTGGATGAGCTTGCAAGCGGTACAGATCCGCAGGAGGGGGGTGCAATCGCAATGGCAGCCCTTGATACCCTTATAGAAAAAAATTCATTTGTGGTTGTAACGACTCACCATGGAATACTCAAGAATTACGGATATACAAATCCAAGCTGTGTAAATGCATCTGTTGAATTTGACTCAGAGACAATGAGCCCGACATATCATCTTTTGATGGGAGTTCCGGGACAGTCACATGCACTTGATATTGCAAGCCGCTCAGGATTACCGGAAGATGTGGTGCGCTCTGCAAGAGATTATATTGCAGGAAATCAGGCGGACGTAACTGTATTGATAAACGGTCTTAACCAGAAGCACATTGAGCTTGATGAGATTCAAAAGCAGGAAAGGTCAAAGCTTCGGGAGCTTGAGGAAAAAGAAATCCGGCTTCATCAAAAGGAAATCAAGAATAAGGAAAAAGAACTTGAGCTTCTGCAGAGGGAGCATTCACAAAGCTCTGAATTTCTTGTGCAGACAAGGAGTCAGCTTGAAAACCTTGTGCGTGAGCTTCGTGAGGGAGAAATCAACCGAGAAAAAACTCTTGCGGTAAAATCATTTATCTCTGAGCTTGGAGAAAAAATAGAAGAGCAGAATAAGAACATTCAGGAAGAAGAAAAATTTATAGAGCAGGAAAAAGAGGCTCTTGAAAAGGAAAAGGAAAAATTTGCAGAGAATGGAATGAGGATTTCACAGGCAAGGGAGAGGGGAAAGGCAAGCGGTAAAAAGACAAAGAAACGCATGTCAAACACCGAGGCCCTTGAGTTCGCGACGGTTCAGAATATTGCACCGCAAAAGGAAAAAAAGCAGAGGACAGAGATTGTTCAGACTGTGCTTGAGCCGGGTGTTGAGATTTTCGCAGGCAAAAACAGAAGGCAGGGCACACTCGTTCAGAAAAACAAAAACGGTACATGGACTGTTCTTTTCGATTCACTTAAAATGGACGTTGATGAGAGGATGATAGAGCCTGTCCACAAAATCACAGTGCAGCAAAAACCTTCTATTGTTGTGGAGACTCTTAGCGGAGAAAACGGAAATGACCGTCCTGTGTTTGAGCTAAGGCTTTTGGGAATGAGGCAGGAGGAAGCTGTCAAGGCTCTTGAGAGGCAGCTTGATCTTTGTGCAATCTATAACCTAAGGCAGTTCAGCATAATCCATGGAAAGGGACAGGGAATCCTTCAGCAGTCGGTTCAGGATTACCTTAGTCATTATCCGGGAATAAAAAGCTTTGAGTTTGCACGTCCGGAGGATGGCGGTTCAGGCAAAACCTATGTTACTTTGTTTTAACGGAGATTTTTATGTACAGCGATACACATTTTCATTTCAAGAAACTATGCGAGGACAGTGTTGAGGAAGGAAGTCAGATCCTAAGGCAGCTGAATGATTATTCACCTTTGTTTGAGATGGACATAGGAACAAAACCCGGCGACCTTGAGGAACGCTCTGGCTTTATCAAGGAATGTCTTGACGCACTTACAGATGAGGAAAGGAAAAAGGCATGTGAATATATTTATTTTTCTGCAGGACTTTGGCCTGGGCCTGATGAAATCCGTGAAAGGGAAAGCTGTGTTAAAAAATTAAGGGAAGACATAGAATGCTTTACTAAAGGAAGTGTATTCAATAATCGCCTTGTCGCAATAGGGGAATGCGGACTTGACCACCACTGGAATGTAAACGGTCCCGATGGCCGTGATGAGGCAGATTTTAACGATGATCTCCTTAGGGGTGAGAGGGAAATGTTCATGATGCAGATAGAGCTTGCAAAGGACATGAATCTTCCTGTCATAGTTCATTCAAGGGATGCATATTCTGATACTCTCTCGTGCATTGATGAGGCAGGCTACCACAACGGAATAATACACTGCTATTCCTATGGAATTGATGAGGCACGTGAGTTTTTGAACCGTGGATGGTATATCGCTCTTGGCGGGGCAGTGACATATACAAAGAAAAGCAAGATGGAGCTAATGCATCAGCTTTTGACGTTTATTCCTGATGACCGCATTCTTCTTGAGACCGATGCACCGTATTTATCACCTGTTCCATTGCGAGGACAAAAAAATACCCCGCTTAACATCTGCCATACCTATGAGTTTATAGCAGGTCACCGCGGGGTATCCGTGGAAAAACTTTCGGCAGATGTTGATGAGAACGTCCGCCGTCTGTTTAAGCTTATTTAATAATTTATTTGATCAGCAAAGAAGCATAGGCTTCAAGTGCTCCCTTCATTTCTCCAGAGAGAACTGTCTTTGCAAGGACCTTTCCAAGCTGAACGCCTTCCTGGTCAAAGCTGTTTACGTTCCACAGGAATCCCTGGAACATGACCTTGTTCTCGTAATGTGCAAGAAGTGCTCCAAGTGACTGCGGGTTTACATCCTTTCCGTAAATCAGGCTTGAGGGTCTTTCTCCTGCAAAGAATTTGTTCGGGTTTGAGTCATCCTTTCCACATGCAAAGGCAATGATCTGTGCGGTTACGTTTGCGGCAAGTTTTTTCTGGCTTGTGCTTCCCTGAATCGTGATGTCTTTTCCGCACTGGTTTTTCTGGAATGCGATGAACTGAAGCGGAATGATGTTTGTTCCCTGATGAAGAAGCTGATAGAATGAATGCTGTCCGTTAGTACCGGGCTCACCAAAGATTACAGGACCTGTGACGTATGAGATCTTTTTGCCAAAGCGGTTTACGCTCTTTCCGTTTGATTCCATGTCCAGCTGCTGAAGATGTGCTGGGAAACGGCTGAGTGCCTGTGAATATGGAAGCACTGCTGTTGATGGAAGTCCAAGGATATTGCGCTCGTAGACACCGATCAATGCATCCATGAGTGCAGGATTCTTTGTTATGTCTTTTTCGGTTGCAAGCTTGTCTTCCTCTGCGGCACCCTTAAGGAAAGATGCGAACACGTCAGGACCAAATGCCAGAGATAAGATTGCACCTCCTACTGCTGATGTTGATGAGTAGCGTCCTCCGATGTAGTCATCCATGAAGAATGCTGCCATGTAATCCGGGTTCTTTGCAAGAGGTGATGTCTCGCTTGTAACTGCAATCATGTGCTTTGATACGTCAAGGCCTGCTTTTTTTATGGCTGCCTTTACGA
>JAGADS010000108.1 GCA_017613485.1 Treponema sp. | reverse complement strand
TTTTGTTGCGGTTGGATCATATTGACGGTAATATTCCTGTAAAATCAATTTTCCGTTTTTATAAAAAAAAATTACACCGTTGTTGTTCAGTCTTGCCTCAAGCATCCCGTTTGAGATAGATGCACCGTTTTCCGTTACAGCGATTCTTGCATTTCCATGGTTGATTTTTTCTGTAAGGGCGACATCACGGTCAATGAATGCAGGCTCCAGAGTTGAGCGTACACGAAATGAGTCGTTTCCCCACGGCTCAATCATCAGCGTTTCATTTCCCTTTTTGAATACAAGAGCATTTTTTGCTTCTAAAAACATAAATACCTTCCCGGTAAAAGATTTCAGGCCCCGTTTGCAATGAGCCTGTTTTCTAAGTATACCACTGTTTTAAAAAATGTCACATAAAAAATAGAAAAAACGTGGAAAATCTGATATAATATTGTTATGACGCAAAACCTGGAACTTGTGTATAAATCGTAAAATTGTGGTATATTTATGATTGGAGGTAAAATTATGGTAGCTGTAAACGGTTATTTCGATGGAAACACTTGTGTTGCACTTGACACTTCGCAGTTTAGACCTAATCAGAGACTTGTCATTACTGCACTGGACGAGGAATTCGACAGAAATACAAAAATGGAAGAAAAGAAAGCTACTCTTGATGAATTGCACGGTGTGTTTGGAATGTTGACGCACGAGGAAGCCGAGGATATCCGCAGCAACCGTGTGAACTTTAAGGAGCGTTTCTGATGCTTTACATGCTGGACACTAACATCGTGAGTTACTTGCTTGAAAAAGACGCGACGGTTGTAGAAAAATTTGATTCCGTCTTTTTACAGAACGATTTTGCAATCTCGAACATTGTTAAATACGAAATTCAGCGTGGAATTTTCTATCGTGGATCAAAGAAATTACAGAACGATTTTGACATCTTTTGCAAGTACATACCCGTCCTTCCAATTACAAATGCCGATTTTCTACAGGCTGCCCATATTTATGCAAGTCTTCGTCATGCAGGAAATCTTATAGAAGACGCTGATATTTTTATAGGGGCAAGTGCTTTGTCAAACAACGCAATCCTTGTAACTAACAACGAAGATCATCTGGGACGTATTACAGGCTTAAGAATCGAAAACTGGACAAAACGTTCGTGACAAAAAAAACTTCCCGATACCCATTTAATCCGTTTATTCTTTCTTTACATATCCTGCATCTTTTTCCAGCTGATCAAGCTCGACTCGTAAGTCATCGTGGTTCTCGGCTCTTAGGGATAGGGCTGCGGACATTTCTTCCTCTGCCATGTCAAAAAGACCCTTTCTTCCGTAACAGATGACAAGGTCTGCGTGGATGATTCCGATATATGGGTTCATCCTGAGACACTCCTGGAAAAAAGGAATGGCTTCGTCAATGCGGTCCTGTGAAAGATACAGGGCACCAAGGCTTCCGTAAGTATTCGGATCTTGTGGCGCAATCTCTATGGCTTTTTTGTACATCTCCTCGGCTGTGGCATCGTCTTCCTTGAGCCTGTAAAGCATTCCAAGGTTGATGTAATTGTCCGGGTCAATCCTTACGTCCAGTGCCTTTTTCCTCCATTCAATCGCACCGTCGTAATCACCTTTCTGTACGCGGCATGTGGAAATCAGAATATAGATATAGTCCTTGCCGTATGCACATTCCTCGTCTAAAGCCTTTACAAAGGCCTCTTCTGCCGGATCATACTGTCCCTTCTGCAGATAGTTCGATCCCTGCTGTATGTACATATCCCCCTGATTAATGCAAGAGCTTAAAAACAAAGTGAATGAAACAAAAAGAGTAAAGACAAGTCTGGAAATTGATGCTGAGTTTTTCATGCCACAAATGATAGAAGAAATTATAAAAAAAGTCTATTGGAAAGAGTCTGAGTCCTTCTGTTTTTCAATTTGGAAAGGTGTGGAATAAAAAAGTCACCCCACTCCCATCAACATATTACCAGAAGTTATCATAGTCAAGGATTCCCAGTAATCGGATGCCTGCTGAAAATTCAAAGCTGCTGGTATGCTCGGTGTTGCTGTATGACACATTGTTGCCGGAGAATGTGACATAGGGTGCCACATATTCGTTGATTACAAAACATAGATCGACGCCAAAATCTGAACCAAAGAAAAGGCGTGCGCTTTTGTCATCAAAAATCTCGGAAACATTTGTAAAGCCAAGCCGTCCCTCTATAAATGGAACCAGCATGAAACGCCATGCATTGATTGGAATCTGGAAGCGTATAAGGCCACCGAATGAGCTTGCCCTGTGCTCTCCAGTTCCACCGCTGTAATCCATGACAAGCTTTTCCTGCTGAAAGAATAATCCCGCACCGATGTGTTGGAATGTTCCCAATGCCGTGATGTCAAATCCCTTGTTGTCAGCTCTGGAGTATTCTGTTGGAACAAGAAGGGAAGCTCTGATGTTAAGTATAAAAGGATCACCGTAGTAAGGATCGTCTATCCAGCCATTATCTTTATATTTCTTAAGCTTGATTTTCTGCTCGAGACCTTCAACACTGGAAAGCTTCCATGATCCGTTTTCCTTGATCCATTCAGTTTGAATCGGCTCACTGTCTTTTTCAAACACAACCTTTGCATAGTCCTTGTTGATGACAACTGAATCAACTGAAAGGCTGGAATTATTATTGAAAAGATTCTTTATTATCTCTGCTGTCACAAAAAGAATGCCCTTGTATGGATCGTTACTGTATTTGTTTCCGTATTTTGAGTTTCCAGAATTCGAGATATAAAGGTCTGCCCCAAATTTGCGCAACAGTTCTGTGGAAATGAATGTGTCTCCGATTTCTTCCAGACTTACACTGGACTCTGTTGAACCGATTGATTTTCTGTTGGAATTGGATACCTTTTTGTTGATCATGCTGATAAAAAGATTCAACGGTAACTCAGGGTCATCGCTTTTCATGTTACTCCAGTTGTTCAGGAAGCTGCTGATTGCCGGGGTTTTCTCTGCCTGGGCTATTCCATTTTTGTCTTTGTGATTAATCCCAAGGAGTGTGTAAGCAGAATCTGTGTTGTTGTCATGAAGCAGGACAGGACTTCCCACGGGAGCATCTTTGTATGTCAGGATGAAATAATTCCGATCAGCGTATGTATCGCTAACCGTTACATAATGTTCTTCCCAATGACTTGTGGAGAAATCAGGAACAATAACATTCTGTCCCTGTACAGGAGATGCATTGGTAACACGCAGGGCTTTGCCAGAATAGTTGTCGGGCAGCTCAATCAGAAGAAAATTGTATTCCGTATCAAGTGCGGAGATTTTCAATCCACGGAGGACAACCGGTTCAGGATTATGATCGGGTGCAAACTGAATGTCAAATGTAGTAAAATCAGAAAGAGACTCTTCCCCGGATGTAAGCACGTATTTTTTACCTGCATCATCACGGATTATGACACCGGTGTTTCCTGTGTCGGTCAGGAATCTTTTGATCTTATCCGCCTCATATTTGTAGTTGTATTCCTCAAACCTTGACTGAGCTGACTGGAGCATTTTATAGGTATTGTCGTTCTCGCTTGGAACAACACGGCATACAAAATCTTTTGGAGATTGTGCAAAAAGCATGAGTGCCTGAGAAAGCGTAAAAATGATAATAAATAAATTCTTTCTTTTATTCATATCATTTAGCTTATCACATAGAGTATGTCAGTTCAAGTGCAGGATATGGTTTTAGATTTCCTCGATATGATAGATGTAATCCAGTGTGCTCAGTGCCTCAATTATCTCCTTGTGCGTCTTGTATTTCTTGAGTTCATGGCTTGAGATTGAG
>JAGADS010000107.1 GCA_017613485.1 Treponema sp. | reverse complement strand
CTTGCAAACCGTGAGCCTGGCTGGTTCTTCCTTGGGGCAATAAGGCACACATCAAAAACAAAGGTTGACGAGGCTGTATTCGACGGAAATGCTGTATTTTTCCCGTACATTACCGACAAGGGAAAATTTGCATGCTCCGTATTCCAGAACGGTACTGAAATCAGTCTTGAGAAATTCATGGAGAACAATGCGGGTGCAAGCGTTCATCTTGAGCGTGTAAAGGCATCCAGCTATCTGAATTTCCAGAAATAACAATTACCATTTCAGGAAAAAATCAATCTCTGCACGGACTCGTTTAAGGAACTGCGGTTCTGTTGAAAAATGGGTTCCGTCAGGGAAATGTATGTAAAGATAATCCCTGGGTGCTAAAAGCTCTGTAAGCTGGCTGTTCAAATCTATATTTTTATCCCTGTAATCTGAATTCTCTCCGTTTATAAGCAAATCCCTTGCCTCTAGAAGTGCTTTCTTTTCATGTTGAATCCATGCCGTTGCCTTGTCATTTTGAAAGGATTTATTTTGACTTTTTTCTATGGCCTGAATAAATGCTTCCTTATCTCCATTACAGGGGTTTGTTATTTTGCCGTTTTCTATATGCAGTGGAAGACCGTTATCCCTTATGTCAATCAGATTCTCTATCCTTGCAAACATGGAGTTGAATGTAGAGGCATAAAGCTCCATTATACCGCTTGAGATCATAGTGCCTGTTTTCCCTTGAACGATAGAGCAGCCCTGTCCGAATGCCGCATCATAGGAACCGAGTGTATTTGTCCTTGTATGCGTAAAAAGCCTTCTTTTTTGTGCGGGAGTTCCCTTTGCGTGTGTAAGCCCCATGCTGTAGCTGAAATCAAGACCTGTCACGTAAACTTTTATTTCGCCTGATTTCCTGAGGTAAAGGGCAATGAGTGTTGCAGTCAATCCTACTGAACCCAGAGGCGGTATGAAAGAATCAATCACACCCCTGTTCTTAAGGTCATCAAGATAATGTGCGGAGGCAAAGCGAGTTGCATAGAAGATTACGGGACCGCTCAGAATGGCAGGTATCTGAGGACGTGAACATAAATCGGCAAATAGCGGTATTCTGCTGCCTTTTGAACCGATATAGGCATTTTGTATCGCACTCTGGCTTTCCATTCCGACGACGGCATCTACGGGAATTCCACGGTCAAGAAGTGATGTGAGGGCAGCATCTACGGCAAGAATAAAAAATTTGCCACCCTTAACAGCATTAAGTAAATCTTCATCCATGGCTGAAAAAGTGTGGTCAAGGCTTTCACCTGCACCGCATACGATAATAGGTTTTGAGACAGTATGAGCCACATCATTCAGTGTAATTGAGGAAGAAAGGCACTGAACATTGCAGAATATGTTCTTGGAGAAAAGACGGCCCATCTTTACGATTGTGATTCTGTTTTTCCAGAATGAAGATACAATCTCCTGGGATGCAGCACATACTCTGCTGTAAAAATCAGCGTGAAATACAACACCACCAGAGAAATCAAGCGGTAGGATGCGTTTTATATTTCCTGTGTCAGCAAGTTCCCTTAAAAAAGAATCAAGACATTCCAAGTCATTTTGTGAAAAAAGCTGAACGGTATCTTGCAGTTTAAGCTCTTCAAGTGATTTTTGTGCAAGAGATAAAAGCTCCGCTTCTGCCTCCAGTGCAAGTACAGGACAATGCTCAGGAAGTTTCTGGACTAGCTCTTTAAGCCCGTAAAACAGGCAAGGTGATTTTATGACTATCAGAGTCCCCGGTAAAATATCTGTGCGCTCAATTAATGAAAGAATTGATTTTGAAGGATTGTATTTTGAATAAAGAAAGCGGCCTTTGTATTCTACCGTTTTTGAATAAGAAAGCCCCGTTCCTGTCTCCAAGATGCGGGGCTGTTCAATCTGCTGCATAGGCTTATCTAAGGTTCATTTCGAGAATGGCACCATAAAGATTGTTTTCAAAATCAGGAGAATTGAGTATGGTATTGCTTGAATTGTCTTTCTCGGAAAAATAGATTGCAGAAGAGTATGATGAGAACTCACTCTCTTCATTAGTCTGAATACCGATACATTTGGCAACAACAACTTTGTCTCCCAGTACAAAAGGTGCGCTTATCTGATTGTTCTTAAGACTGAACATGATTTCAAGTGCTTTTTCGTTTGATGGCAGTGAAGTAAGAACTCCATTTGCATCTGCCATAGCAGTCAAAAGACCGTTGTTTCCATAGTTAATCGGGAATGCGATTGCCTCGTCAGAAGAAATACCGTGCTTAAGACATGCATTTTCAAATCCAGAAATCTTGACAATGTTCTCATCACCGGCTGCAATACGTCTTGCAATGGCAGGATCGCTTGCATCAACAGGAAGAGCCTGAGAATCCTCGAATTTTTCCAGATATCCTTCAGGCATGGAAGATGCATCGGTTATAAACTGACGTGCAAGTTCTATATAATAGTTTTCAATAACACCGCGCTCGTTTGACTTGATATAGGTAAGTGCCGCGTCAAGAGTGTCCTGGTTGTCTGCGTTGGCAGAAGCCTTGGTGCTGTCGCATTTAAATACTGTATATCCACGGAGTGTAGGAATTACCTCGCTGTATTCACCGGCAGAAAGAGAAGTGATTTTTGAAAGATCCTCTTCGTTTGCCACTGTGCTTCTAAGCTGGAACCAGTAAGAGCTTGTAAGCTTGCCGTTCTCGTCAGTGAAAAGTTTTTCTGATTTTTGTGAAACAGCATCCTCAAAAGTAATCTCGTTTGCAAGAATCTGCTTTAACAGAGCCTGAAGTTCTGTCTGTGAGCTAAGTGTGACTGCAGACAGATCATATTTTTCAAAAAGCTGTGAATTATCACGGATATATTTCTTGACTTCATCCTGTGGAAAATCATTTGTGCTGTATGAAGTGACAAGGAAAGAATGTTTTTCCTTATTCATATTTGCTACAAACTGGCTTTCTTTTGAGGAAATCTTAAGGCCAAGAATCTTCACGTCATTGCTGTAATCGTTTCCGAAAAGATCATTTGTAAATCTTTCCTGCATAAGCTGTTTTTCAACTGCTGTCCTCAATTCCTCTTTGTATGACTGGCTTGTCTCGTTGTAAATTTTCTTGGAGAAATTACCGTTGTCATCTGTAAAGTACGGAACCATATCGCGGTTAACGGCTTCTTTTGAAACTGAATAACCTGCTTTCTTCAACTGGTCACGGTAAAAGAGATCTTCGACTAAACCGTTAAGGGCCTGCTCAAAGATTGAATTTGTCATGCTGTTTACGTCATAGCCGTACTGCTGATACTTTGTGGCCAGTGTTGTAACTGCATTTGCAAATTCTGTTCCTGCCTTATATTCAATTTTATTGCCCTTATATTTTCCGAAAACAATAGTATTGCCTTTTTCTTTAAAAGAATCTAAGACAGCAGAACCTCCAACAGGAATAAAAACTAATGCTGATAAAATTAGAACAATTATTGCTCCGAGTTTTGCGGTATTTTTACCTTTCTTTTTACTTTCAACTTCTGCCATAGGAGAATACATCCTTTCTTTATAGTTAATATTATAGTAAAATGATTTTATCACTGTATAAAGTGACTGTCAACGGGGAAGAGGCAATGTTCTAAAAAAAACATAAAAAAATACAAAAAACGCTTGACACAAACCAATGAATATGATAATTTTAGAAACATCACGGGGGCTTAGCGAAGCTGGTTATCGCGCTGGCCTGTCACGCCGGAGATCACGGGTTCGAGCCCCGTAGCTCCCGTATACGAGCCATTCGTAAGAGTGGCTTTTTTTTTGTACATATAATTGTAATACAATCGGGTAATAGCGCAGCTGGTAGCGCGCTACGTTCGGGACGTAGAGGTCCCCGGTTCGAATCCGGGTTACCCGACTTTTTGTTCATGCATTTCCTTGTCTTTCTAATCTTCCAGAATGCTTACAGTTTTATCAAATCTCAGGTAATAAAGACGGCATGATATTTTAGTTGCATCTGGAATCAAAGATTTCGCGGCTTCCTTATAACAGCTTTGCTGGCTTTCATGCCTGCTTGGGTTTATCTCGCGGTCGGTCTTGTAGTCAACGATGATTACTTCTCCATCCGGTTTTTGGTAAATCAAGTCTATGGAACCGTGATAAAGGGCATCTCCGTCATACATTGCAAATGCATACTCGTTTTTACAGATGCAGCTCCTGGCTTTTGCATCAATAAAATCCTTGTACAAATCATTTTTCGCAAACTGAATGCACATTCTTACGCATATTGACTTTATTTTCTCCCTGTCATTGTCCTTCAGATTCTTGAACATTCGAATATCCGGCTTGTATTCCTGAGGGGAAATGCCTTGTCCCATCTTGCACAGGTAATCATGAATCAAAGTTCCAAAGTCAGCTGATGTGAAAGCTATGCCTGTAAGTTCATTCTCATCATGCTCTGAAGGCTCATCGGTTTCATCCTGTGTAATGTCTCCGTAACGATTAAGAATGCTGGTCAAATCCTCATAAAGATCATCGCCGGGAATTTTTTCAGAAGAAACCACAGCATCCTGAATGTGGCTTGGACTTATGCGTTTAACAGGATTAACGCTATAAAGATGTTTTTCTTCCGATACTTCCATCATGGGGATTGAATCCAAAATCCTGCTTCTTATTGAGTCAAGTGTTTCTGATGCCTCAAGGTCCTTGTATTTTACCGGCTTGATGTTTGTATAATCGAATGCACAGCCGTCTTCATATATTGTATTGTAGTTTTCTTCTCCGTTGTTGCAGTCAGGGTAGAGCTTTAGGATTATCTTTTCAAGAATTGCAAATTCTTTCTCATCGTTTATTTCGTTATCCCAATGACCGATTATGTGAACTGATTTTATTGCCCTGGTTATTGCGACATAAATCAAACGGCGGAATTCAGCAAGCTCCTGTTTTTTTGAAAGGTTTTTCTGTATAAGGAACAGGAAGTTTTGTGACATGTCCAGGCTTTTCAGGGAGAGGCCGCTTTCATCCTGAAAGAAAATCGATTTGTCGTTATTTCGTGAGGTAACGTTTGTGCATCCACATATAAAGACATGGTCTTTCTGGAGCCCCTTGCTTTTATGTATGGACATTATTTTTACAGAATCTTTCCGTTCAAGAGGATAGCTTACCTCAGAAGCGTCAAGATCACTTTTTTCCCAACGGCTTTCTTTTTGAAGTGTTGTCATTTCATCCAGGAACCATCCCAGGCTTTTTCCGCTTTCATCTGTATTCCTTGCAAGCTCAAACAGAAGGTCAAACTGTTCTTCATAAAGACGTGTTTCACTGGAAAGATATGTCTCGTATTTGTAGCCCCGGTAATGATAAAGCTCTGAAACTGTTGTGGAGATTTTCTGCTTTAATACTGTTGGCCGGTAATCCCTGTAGAAATTCCTTGCGGATAAAAACTTTTCCCATTCAAAAGAACCTATGTCATTTTTAATATCAAGGTCATGAGAATCATCCAATGGATCAAAAGGAGAATTATCTGTCTTTATGAGATATGTAAGGATTACTTCCGATGCGCTTTCACTTAGGCCTGCAAAAGGAGAGCAAAGGTAAGAGGCAAATGCAAGTGAGTCAGAAGGATAAATACACAGCTTGAGGAAATAGTAGAAGTCTGTGATAAGTCCGGACTCAAATATGTTGCTGTATTGATCAACTTCAAAAGGAATGGAAAACATTGCTAGATATTTTTGAATTACGTTTCTGTCTTTCCTGCTTTTATCCAGAATTGTAATGGATGAATAAGTACAGTTTTCTTTTTCAACCAGTTCTCTTATTTTTTTTGCAAGGAAATATGCCTCCTGATCTTTTACAGGTAAAAAGTGTTCTCCTTCAGCGAGCATATTTTTATCAACCATGTAGACGTGAACAGGAACCGTATCTTTTTTCAGTTCGGGAAGCTTATCCATGTCTTTTTTGAGTGCCGGTTTTGTATACTGTGCCTCGTAATTGATTTCGGATTTTGCAGAGTCAAATATCTGGTAATCGCCAAACAGTAAATTGAATGCACGTAAAAGTTCTGGACTCGAACGGTAATTGTACGTCATGCTCAGGTATTCGTTTTCAAGTGCAAGCATTCTGAATACAGAGACATCAGCTTTTCTAAATCTGTATATTGACTGCTTTTCATCTCCTACAAAAAACAGCTTGTCTTGCTCTCGCTTGTCTTTAATCATCTGATGAAGACTGTCCAGATTTGACCTGTCATAGTTTATGATTGCAGAGCCGTCCTCTGACTCAAACTCTCCGTCCTTTATCGACAGTAGATAGAGCAGGTCTCGGTTCATTCCGTTATTGTCCTGGAACTCATCTATCATTATTTTTTTGTAAGCCCTTTTTTCCTGATTACGTATGTCTTCGTTTTCAGCAAGTGCTTTTAATGCCATTGTACTTATATCTGAAAAAGAAAGAGAACCGCTTTGCCTTTTGTAATCATTTATCTCTTTCAGGAATTCATTGAAGAATTCCATCATTTTCTTTGTGTTGCTGAACTGGCTTGAGAATTCAAAAATTGAATTTATTGCGACTGCAAAATCCTGATGGAAGTCTCCGGATTTCTTTATTATGGTATTTACGGATTGTATTCGGCCTGTTGTTTCTGAGCAATGTACAGCCTGTTGTTTTATGCGGTTAAATTGGTCAATGTATTGCTTTAATCTGGGACTGTATTCCATGATGTCGTTTTTGGTTAGGCTTTCTTTGTCTTTAAGCTCATTTATCAGGTCTAAAAAAAGATAAATCTCCTTTATGTAATCCTTTTTTTTATTTTCAATGTCTTTTTTTGTTTCAATTTCCAGTTTTAAAGCTGATTCCACCGATTCCTTATAACCATTGAGTGTGGGGAAACATTTGACAGCATTATAAAAAGAAGAATCCTCATCGATTTCCAGGGGGGTTCCCAGAACAAGATAGTTGAATGCCTGTGATACAATCTGTGCCTGAACTTCCAGCTTTTGAGTAAAAAAGTCATCGGGATCCGCAATGGTTGTATATCCGATTATCGCAGCCGAAAGGACATTGTCTGCAAAATCCTGAATTTTACCAGGCTCACAGTAATGCGGGAGAATTTCATCATCACAGTGGTTTAGCATGAATCTAAGGGCAGCATCCTTTATGTTTCTTTTACCGTCACTGCTTTCTATCGTAAAATCAGGTTTAATGCCGTAGCGGTTTGCACATTGCCTTAATATGGATACGTTGTAGGAGTCAAGCGTCTGTATATGTGCAAGGGAAAAATCATTGAGTGCCTGGCTTGCCTTTTTTCGGACATCTTCTGTAACATCCGGGCTTTCAGATAGAATCCCTAACGTGCGGTAAATCCTCTGATACATCTCTGCTGCGGCTTTATTTGTAAATGTGAGTGTAAGTATTTCCTGAACTTTTATTCCACAGGAAATAATCAGCCATGCAAATCGTTTTGCCAGTACTTCTGTTTTTCCTGATCCGGCTCCAGCTGCAACTACTGTGTTTTTTTCGGTAAAGCAGACTTTTTCCTGATGATCGTCAAGGGGCCTTGGTAAAACATTCAGGTAACTGAAATCATCAATGCTGTTCATTTGTTTGCCCCCGCTAAAGACTTTAGGTTTCTTTCTGCGATGGAGTAGGTTGTCCTGCATATTGACTTAAAATCGCATTTAGTACAGTCACGCTCGGCACGCACGGCAAGGCTGTCTTTGCTGTCGTATGATATGTAAGGCTCTGGAACATCCATGCATTTTTTTGAAAAAACATCTGCATATTCAGTGAATTTTTTTATTACAGGTTCAAAAGACTTTTGTGTTAAATCTTTTTTTTCTGAATTGACATAACGATCAATAACTGCTTTTTTTTGCTCATAGGATTTTTTTTCTTTTCTTAGTGAATAATAATATGCTGCATCGACGTTCTTTTCATCAGACTGAGCAAGTATAAGAGTGATGTACATCGGCATCTGAAAGTCATGAAGAAGTCCGTTTTCATCCTGATAAATGTCTGCTGCCCTCGGTATTGATGCAGAACTTGATTTCCAGTCAATTATTATCCAGCCTTCTGTTTCTGAATCATCCATGCGTGGAGATTTTAAAAGACAGTCGATTACACCAGTATAAAAATAATCAGCGTTTTCAGAAGGGTAAAGACTTATGTTCTCAACTCCATAGACTGTGCATTTTCCTAGACCTGCAATATTCTGCCTTTCGCCATTTGAATTGATGGAGCTGCCAAAGGGTATAAGAAGGATGCAAAGGAAACCATACATGGAATCTGATATTTGATTCTGCTGACTTAATAAAACTTTTTTTACCAACGGACTTTTTGAAAATTCCTGTATTGCTTTTTCAGTTGCATGTTGTATCTGCTTTTTTACTGTTTCTGTAATATCCTCATCTTCTTTAATAAAGCTGGATTTTTCCTCACTGAAATATGGCAGGCTTTCTCCAAGATAATCCTTCATGAATTCCTCTAGAACTGCATGGTTAAGGTTTCCTATCTCGTAACTTTTAAGAAGTGTAATGTCGAGAGTATCAGGTTTTAGTTTTAGTAAGCGTGATAAAGTCCAGTTTCTGGGGCATGGAAAAAAGTTTTCAAGCTCGGCTCTTGCTGTTATTTTTGGTAAAGTTGAAAATGGATTTTTGCTGTATTTTTCAAGAAAATTCTTTTCGCCTTTAATAAATCCAATGACTTTTTTATCCCTGTTCTTTTCTATAAGCATCTTGAGCTGTCCATCGTATTGGATGATTCCTTTTTGAATAAGATAGTCTTTGTCTTGAATCAGTGAGTGGCTGGCACGTGCCTTGAGGATGTCTCTGTTTACCTTGCATGAATTTACTTCCGCATTGTTTTTCCAGAGGGAAAGGCTTTTTGCCTCGTAATATGGAAGTGATTGAATGTCTAGTTTCCCCTTACAACCTGATGCTATCCAATTTTTTTCTGCAAGTATATAATCATTCTCATCAAGACACACCGGCTGCTCCTTTACGGAAAGACAGCTGTGGGGAATCGTAAAACCGTCAAATGACTGGACTGCACTGAAAATGTGTATCAAATCAGGCACTTTGTTCTCAATATCATTTGTGTAAAGATAGGCAAAAACTTTGGAAGGATTGTGCCCTGTTGAATTATTTAGAAGATTCAATCTTGAGCGTTTTGTTGCATTCAAAAAATCAAGTTTTTTATACTGTACGTCAATCTGTTTCTGGCTTGCATTAATTACAAACTGGCATGGAAAACATGCTTCTGCCGAAAGCCGGTAGTCGAAAATAGAGATACCGTTCTGCTCTGTCTGAAGAGTATATCGTTTCTGGCTGAGTTCGCGTACAAAAAAGTCATAGGGAGAAGGAATGACCATTTTGTTTGCCAGACAATAATCATTTTCAAGTGTCATCATTTCCTGAAGATGAACTATGCAACGGCTGAGAATCTGGTTTGACTCTGCGGAAAAATCACTGTCGTTTATAAAGCGTTCCTTAAACTGAAACCATGCCTGCAATACTGATTCAAATCCTTGTGAATCTTCATCTTTGCGATAGAAATTTTTAATGCAGTTTTTTATTGCAGTGTAGAGGGCAAGCTCTTCTTCATCCTTTTTCTCTTCTTCTTTAAGTCCGGCTCCCTCATGTCCTCTTCTCTGTGCATGAAGGGCTTTTAGCCACGTGTCTGTTTTCTTTGTAGCGTCATCTTCTTTTTCCTCATAGGGAAACATGCAGTGAAGCTCATTTCCATGCCGGATAAGAGATTCCCTTGTTTTTGCAAGATCTATCTCAACTGTTTTCTTTATTGTTTCTCCATCCTCGGTATAGTTTAGAGGCAGTACAGTTTTTTCTTTCCAGGGAATACACTCATCAAGCAGGAGGCTTCGGACACTATCGTATGAAAAATCAGTCTGGTAGCAGTTCTGAATAGATTCAAATATTCTTGCAGAACTGTTTTTTGTAAGCGGAATACCGGCCCTGATGACAAAAGGCACATCATACAGTTTTAATTCGCGCTCAAGATATGGCCTGTAAGTATCAAGGTCAGGAACGCTTAGGGCAATATCAGTCCAGTCAAATTTTTTCTGATTATGAACAAGATCTATTATCTGGAGTATTGTCTGCCTTAATTCTGAACGTGAATCAGGATATTCCACAGATACAGGATCCTGAATGTCTTCGCTGAGCCTGCACAAAGTAACACAATCGCTTTCCTCAAGTATTTCTGAATATTCATCAAAGTCCTCAAGAAGCTCCGGGAAAAGAATGAAAAATTCAATGTCAGTTTTTTCCAGTTTTACATTCTGAACCCATGACGGCTCAAAAAGATTGTTTTTGTCGAGAAAATCCCTGTAGGAATCAAAAAGCAGCTTGTAATCCCAGTCCTCCAAATCCCATGTGCCGTATTCGTCTTTATAAAGCTCCATCCTCGTATTCCAGAGGTTCAGTGAGGGAAGGTTTTTGCTTAGGAAATCTGTAAACTGGGAGGCGTTTTCTGCATATTCCGGTGCAATTATTTTCTTTAGTTTAGTTGGATCACTGTTATCTTTTTCTGCATTTTTCCGTATAAAATCCTGCATGAATAGTTTTCGAAGCAGGGAGGGAACCGCAGTTTTTCCATCTTCTACTGCACGTAAAAAGGTTCCCTTGAAATTGTCCCACGCCATAAAGCGTTCCATTGCGACAGCCTTTGTCTTTCCGTTTAATACGCACCAGTCAGCCCATGTTCTTGACGCAATGTCAGTGGAGAAAATAAAAAATGCCCTGGGGTTTCTTATGTTTTCCCCGAGGCATTCTTTAATAGATTTTATAAAAACTGTTTCCATCTTAGAAGAGGACTTCTATTCCAAAACTAAGCTTGTTAAGATAATTCAAGTCGTTGAACATAAGTCCTGTGTAACCTACTGTTGCACCGATCTGCATTGAGTTTGAATAGAACTCAAAGCTGCAGCCTGCTCCAGCCACAAATTCATCACAGCAGATGCCGGCTTCACCAAAGTAGTTGAAGCGGATATTGTTGTTGAGGTTAACATAGGAGCCTAACTGTCCTGTAATCAAATAGAAACCGTTTTCTTCCCAATCCCAATCATCAAAATAGTAGGATTTTGAAGAAGAACCTGTATCTCCGCTTCCTGAGCTGGAACCTGTCGTTGTAGATCTGTTGAAAGAGAATAGAGAGCTTTCGACTATTCCGAATTCAAGGTTAAGTCCAAGGAAAAGATACGGACATGCAGAGAATTGCATGTTATATCCAAGTGTCAGGGCTCCGTCAGAACCGTCAGGAGTTGAATAAAAGTTAACGGTTCCAGGTAGACAGTAGAGCAGGGCAGAAACAGATCTCTTGCTGTCTGTCTGTTCAGAAAGCCTTGCAGTTGCCCTTGTATTTTCTACGTTTGACTGCGAGATAGTGTTGTCATTTCTGTTTTCTACAGGGGTTTCCTTTTTTGTTTCTTTGTTCTCCTGTTTTTCGGAGCGATATGTTGGAGTTTTTTCTTCTTTCTTGGAGTCTGGAATGTTGATTACAATGGAAATTGGAGGAAAAATATTGAATACTGAGTAGATATCTTCCCTAAGCTCTTCTTCCAGCGCCTCTTTGAGTCCTGAACTGTTTCTCCTTTGCTGATTATTGTTGACGTTCCTGCTTGGAGTCTCAGAGCGGGTATTGTCTGCTTTCCAGTCTACGGGACTGACAGGATTATATGTAACGTCAAACTTGTCTTTGCTGCTGTAGGTGCTTATTGTCTTTTCTGTGATTATGTTTTTAAGCAAAACTGAGTTTACGGTAACTGTGTAGGATGAAGCTTCTGAAGGATCCTTTGCTTTGATGTTGTAAGATACCTGTGCCTCGATAAACGAAGAGCCGGATTTAAATGCTGCGTCAAAGATTTCAACTGAATCAAGGTATTTCTTGTATTCTACAAGCTTTGGGTCATTTGCGTTCTCTGTATATACTGGAACCGACGGAATTTTTTTACCGGAAATGTCAGTATAGCTAAGGTTGCCTGTGAAAACAGCCTTGCCACCTGCAATAGATAATTCAACCGTATAAGGCCAGGCTTCTTTTGTTCCGTCATATTCGCCGATTAAAAGCACAACATTCTCATCTGAAATTGAAGACTGAACGTATGTAGATGATTCAAGGCTTCTGATAGATGAGCTTATCTGAGAAAGCAGTGAGTTCTGCTTCTGAGGATTAGCCGCATTTGCCTTGTGGGCGTCAATCTGCTTCTGGTATTTTTCCTTTATGCCTGCAATGTCGTTTTCAAGACGCTTTTGACCGCGTGCATTGAGCGTTACACCGTCTGATTCAAGCTCTGCCATCCTCTGTTCCTCAAGCATCCTGGCCTGAACCTCTTCCTCGCATTTTTCCTGCATTTCCAGAACATAACTGTCATACTCATCGTTCTGTACTGAGCTCTGTGCAAGGTATTCCTGCTTAAGGTTTTCAATGGCATTAATCGAATCCTGTGGGTTCACGCGGTTTTTATTCTTGCTGATGATGTAGTTTGATTTTGTGCGTGCCTGATCCTCAAGATCGTTCAAGACCCTTTGATTAGCCGCGGACATTGTTTTCTGTGCAACTGGAACAACAGGTGTTTCCTCAATAAGATGAATTTCCGCGACCGGCTCGTCATCTTCAATCAGAAAAAGAGAGTCTTCCTGAGAAAAAACAGGAGAAGATGCAGCGAGTAAAAGTGCTGAGATAAATAATATAGAAGTTTTTTTCATAATTAGACCTCCATACTTTAAATGATATGTCAATTTCATGCGAATTTCAAGTGAATTTCAGTTTTTTTTGAAAAAAAATCCCGCCACATCAAAAGACGGACGGGATAGTGTTTAAGGCAACCTCTAAAAACTATTAGCTGAGGTTAAATCTTAAGGGCTTATTTTGCCTTTTTTGCCTGCTTAGAGAAAGTCTTGAGACCTTCAACTACGAGGATAACGGCAAGGAGAGCCATTGCAAAGGCGAAAATCAGCTGGAACCAGTCACCCCATGGAGCACCTGCTGCAACAGCCTGACACTTTGTAATGATTGTCTTTACAAGGAATGTAAGGGTTGCGGCAAGCATGAAGATTGTAGGAATAAAGAACATCTTGTTGTTCTTTCCAACTTCACCAAGCCATGCGGCAACTGCCATAAGTGCGATACCTGCAAGGAGCTGGTTTGCTGCACCAAAGAGACCCCAGATCTGAGAGAGTGAGAGTCCACCAAGGATACAGCCTACTACAACCATCAGTGTTGTACCGAAAAGCGGGTGTGCAAGAACCATGCGGATTCCCTTTGCGTCCTTCCATGTCTTCTCGCTGTCCTTGAGGAAGAGCTCACTGAACATGAAGCGGCTCAGGCGTGTACCTGTGTCAAGAGATGTAAGGGCGAATACAGAGACTGCAAGAGTAAGGAGTGCGCTGATTGTGTTGTAGACAGTAGTTCCTTCTGCACCGAACATTGTTGCGATACCTGCACCGAATGCAGCAGATGGAGAACCGAATCCTTTGCTTGTCCACTTGTTGTAAACCATACCTACGGCGATAAGAGAAATGATACCGAGGGCAGACTCGATGAGCATTGAACCGTAACCGATGGCCTTTGCGTTCTTCTCGTTGTCAAGCTGCTTTGATGAAGTACCTGTAGAGATAAGAGAGTGGAAACCAGAGCATGCACCGCAGGCAACTGTGATGAACAGAGTCGGGAACATAGTTCCAGCACTTGTCTTCCATCCTGCAAATGCAGGAATCTCAAACTTTGCGCTTCCTGTAAATGCTGAGATTACGATACCGACGATAGCAACTGCCATCATGCCGTAAAGGAGGAATGATGAGAGGTAGTCGCGTGGCTGGAGCATGATCCAGACAGGAATGAGGGATGCAACAGCGATGTATACACCGATAAGGATGATCCATGTTGTGCGGCTCATTGCAAGACCGAAGTTAAGACCGATGATGATAGAGGCTACGATACCGATAATACCGATGATTGTAGCAGGAACAGTCTTTAAACCGCATTTATTAGTAAGGATGCCGTAGATTACAGCAAGAATGATGAACAGAACAGAGATAAGAGCTGTTGTCTGGTTGTTTGTTGGATTCTTTACAAATCCGCTTGCACCACCTTCTGCTGTAAGGAATGTACCTGCAACAACGTTTACAAAAGATGCAATAACCAGGATAAGAACAAGAAGGGCAAAGATGATAAAGAGCTTCTTTGCAGTCTTTCCCATTGAAGACTTGATGATTTCACCGACAGATTTTCCTCCGTTGCGTGTTGATGCAAACAGAGAACCGAAGTCCTGGAGACCACCGAAGAAAATACCTCCGATTACACACCACAGGAATACCGGAACCCATCCGAATACGGCAGCCTGAATCGGTCCGTTAATAGGTCCTGCTCCGGCAATGGATGAGAAGTGATGTCCCATCAATACAGCAGGTTTTGCCGGTACATAATCAACGCCGTCCTTTTTTTCGTAGGCCGGAGTTTTCCGATTTGGGTCGATTCCCCACTGCTTTGCAAGCCATGAGCCGTAGAAAACATAGCCCAGGAAAAGCAAGGCAACTGCAGCAAGAATAATAAGTAATGCTGTCATTTTTTCTCCTCCATAGAGAACTTATTTTATGCAAAGACTTTCCTCAGGTCCTTTCCCATGCGGTTACATGCGAATTTACCCGTAGAACAGTCGTAAGCTATCAGCCTGTAGTGGCTCCATCCCCAGAATGTAAACCTGTATGATTTATAGTGCTTGAGTTTTTTTGCCACAGTAAAAACAGAATCTTCTATATTATCTGCTATTACAATCAGAATTACGTCCGAATTCCTGTGGTTCTCGTGGGGCTCAACTTTAGAAATTCCGCGCTCCCATGCCTTAGAGTCAAGCTCCATAAGACGTTCTGGGGAGAGGTTTTCTTCCTTGGCGAAAAAAACATATTCGTTTGAGTCAATGTCTGCGATTTTTGCGGCTTTAACCAAAAGGAATTTTTCGGTACTGGACTGGAAAACAGCTTCGGCGACAAAAGGAGGGTCAACATCCTCAGTTTTGATGTTGTAATAACCGCGGTAAGAATTCAAAACCTTTTCCAAAGCCTCATTGCTTTCCATAGAAACATTATAAAACCAACATCAAAAATCGTCAAGTGCACGGCATATTGATTGAAAGTTTTAATTAAATAAAACTGGCTAAATATCTTGACAACTGGCTAAAAAATTGCGTAACATATAGTAAAGGAGGCTGGTTATGTGCAGGGCAACAATTTACGAGGCAAGGAACAAATTCTCTTCTCTGGTGAAGGTAGCGGAAAGTGGGGAACCTGTAGAGCTTACCCGCCATGATAAGCCAGTGGCCGTCATCATCAGCTGGGAAGAGTATAAGCAGAAATGCAAGAAGAAGAGCTTTTTTGATTACCTTGAAGAAACTCGTGCGGAATATGCGGATGTTTTTGATGATCCTGATTTTGAAGGTTTACCAATCCCAGAAGATAAACCGATGGATGAGGAATATATGAGAGAAATTGAAAAAATGTGGAGTGAAGAATGAAACCGATTTATTTACTTGATACAAATGTTATCTCAGAATTTTGCAAGCCAAGACCGAATCAAAAATTAATAAAAAAGGTTAAAGAACATGAAAGCAATTGTGCAATATGTTCAACTGTCTGGCAGGAATCTGTTTTTGGATACAAGCGTATGCCTGATGGAAGAAAAAAGGATGCTGTTTTTGCCAGTATACAGGATGTAAGGAAGAGTTACGAGATCATACCTTATGATGATTTTGCAGCCCAGATATGCGGAGAGCTCCAGGCACGCTGTAAGGAAATAGGTCATCCATGTCCCAACTTCGACTCACAGATTGCCGCCACAGCCATAGCAAACGGCATGATACTTGTCACGCACAATACCTCAGACTTTGCCGCCCTCAGTTCCGTAAGCTCGCTCAATGTAGAGGACTGGTGGGCTTAATTTATAATGCGTAATTCGTAATTCGTAATTTGAACCGGTATTAATCAGTGTAGTATTTTGTCAAAGTAATCCTTGTTTTGCAGGTAAAGGGTTTCGTAACAGGCTAAGGTGGCGATGCTTACATAACCGTCACCCCTTTCGATCAGTTGTGTCTGCTGGACTGTCACTTTGTTCTGCACAGGATCAAACATGCGGATATAAAGGTTGTAGGTTCCTTTCTCCACTGAGATGGAAGAGCCTTCTGTTAATACCACAACGTCGCTTGTTCCGATTAGAAGAAGCTTTGCCAGTTGTGAGATTGAAGAAAAGCCTGATTCAGTGTAATTGATTGTTTCAATAAGAAAAGCAGCATCCTGCGGAGTCTTTTTGTTAATTCTGTATATTCTTTTGTCTTCAGTTTCCCAGTTGCTGTCCAGTGGAACTAAAAGTCCGTCAATTTCCACATTCTGTGACTTTCCTTTTTTTATCTTGTATTTATCCGATTTAATTGGTGACGGCAATTTTGTGATTCCGAAGAAACGTTCATCTGAAAGATCCTTTAGAAAACCTACTGTAAAAACAGTAAAATCTTTCTTTGTTCCGATTGTGTCAATCTGAAATACTGGTATCCATGATAAATATGAATAATCATCATCCGTGGAAACGGAGTATTTCATATTTTGGTTTATTTTATCCTTTGACTTGTACCATGTGTTTGCCCAATTCAACAGCATGGGAAGTAATCTGCTTGCTGCTTCGCTGGAAGTAAAAGAGCCTTTCAAAACCTTGATGTTGTTTCCATGCTCTATTTCATTTTTGTTGACTACAAAATCCACCATAAGAAGAAGTTCGTTGCCAGTCTTAGGTTCATACGAGCGGGTCAAAACGGTATCTTCTCCAATATAACAAACT
>JAGADS010000010.1 GCA_017613485.1 Treponema sp. | reverse complement strand
CGATTGATGTCTTTAATAAAGCGGTTGATAATGTTATGCCATCATTGGAACTAAAAGTGCGAAGGATTGCGGGTAGCAATTACCAAATTCCAACCGAAGTTCCACCTAGTAGAAAAATAACTCTTGCTTTGAAATGACTAGTTTTTTATGCTCGTTTAAGAAATCACCGATTTTTTCAATAGAATTATTAAAAGCTCCCATTGCTCCCATTTATCCCCTTAGTTTATATTTTCCACGGAATCATTGTTTTCGTCAATGTCTGAAGGCTGATTTACAGAAGAATTTTCATCATTATTTTCTGAAACTGATTCAGCTTGTTCAGAGGTTGATTCAGTCACAGGTTCAGTAACTGGTTCTGCCACAGCTTCTGCTACAGCTTTTGCTGCTGGTTCTGAAATCGTTTCAGCCACAGGATCTGAAACCGGCTCGGTCTGCGGAATTTTCAAGGAACCGTCTGGGTTGTGCTCACGTCTTGGAGGCCTTGGTGGAAGAACAATGCCTTCTTCCGGCTCAACATCCTCATCCACAAAATTATCGTCAGCCTCATAAGGTATGTTTCCGTTAAGCGTGTCCTCATCCTTTTTCATCTGAACGACTTTTGTTACACCGCTTTCCTCCATGGTGACACCAATCATTGTATAGGCACCCATTGCGGTCTTTGTGTTGTGTGTGATCACGATGTACTGGCTTACGTTGGCAAAAGAACGGAGCACGTTTACAAGGCTTATTACATTCTTGTTGTCAAGGGCCGCGTCAATCTCATCAAGAAGACAGAACGGACTTGCATGAACCTGATAGGTTGCAAACAGAAGAGCCATGGCTGTCATTGTTTTTTCACCACCCGAGAGAAGAGAAATGCTCTGAAGCTTTTTTCCCGGCGGCTGTGCATAGATTTCAACACTAGTGGTAAGAACATTGGCAGGGTCTACAAGCCTGAGGTCGGCCCTTCCACCACCATGCCCCTCATTGTCAGAGAACATGCGGCGGAACATGTTATGGAAATTCTTTCTGATTTTATTGTATGTGTTCAGGAAGAGTTCGGCAGATTTGCTTCTTATTTCATCATTTACGCGTACAAGATTGTCAAGGGATTTCTTTGTGTCGGCAAAGCTTTCCTGCTGGCGTTCATAGCGCTCTTTTTCCTCAGCAAACTGTTCAACTGCCATGAAGTTAACCTGACCAAGCTCTTGTATTTTCTGCTTTGTGTCTGCAAGTTTTTTCCGAAGCGTTTCTGGTGCCTCAGAAAGAGTGTACATCCTCTCCTCAAATTCCATCAGGTCACGTGAAAAATTATCCTGGAAATTCTGCTTTACATTGCGGATCTCAGTCTCATTTTTTGCAATGTTAAGATTGTAGTTTTCAAGCTGCTCCTGACACCGGTTTTTTTCATCCTGTTTTTTCTTTAAGATGCTCTCTTTTCCGCTGACCTTTGAGTTGCATTCCTCAACTTTTTTGTTAAGATCATTCAGTTCGTCAACAAGCTTTTCGCCCTTTAACTGAAGCTCTGAAATCTGCTCATCGATTTCCTCAAGCTGCTCACTGATATCCTCGTTGTGTTTGTTTTCCTGAAACAGCTCGTCTTCCTGTTCCTTGAGTGTAGCTTCTTCGGATGCAAGGCTTTTCTTTAATGTAGATATTTGCTGCTGACATGAATTCATCTGCTGAATCATTTCCGCACGGTTAATCTGAAGTTTGTTGAGTGTTTCCCTGTATTCACTTATCTTTTTCTGAAGCTCCTCGTTCTGCTTTGTAAGGCTCTCATTTTCCTTTGAAATACCGTCAGCCTGAGCGATGTTTCCTGTAATTGCATCATCAATGGAACGCTTCTTGGTAATGATACCCTCAGGAGAAAGAAAATCATCAATAAACTGGGGAGAAGTCTTGATATAAGTGTTTATATGGTCAGAAAGCTCATCCAGCATGGTGCCAAGCTGTGTAAATGCCTGAACTGCATCACCACTGAATTTTTCCGCATCTTTTTCTGTATGAGATGAAAGGTTGGAATAATCATTGAAAATATTCATCCTTCCGGCGGCGAAGATTTTTATTTTTTCAAGCTGAGTGTTAAGATCTTCCTTTGCCTTCTTGTTTTTTCCTGCTGAATATCCTGCTTCCTTTAGTTTTGCATCAAGCTCTGTAACAATGTCCTCGGTAATTGCCGCAAGCTGATTCTGCAAAAGCGAACGTTCAGTTTCAAGGTTGTGGATTTTTCCTGCGTTGGTTCCAATCTGCTTCTGGTTCTCATTAATCTGTCCTGACGAAAGCTCTATGCTGGACGTAAAGTTCTCTATGTTTTGCCTTATGTCCTCAAGCCTTTTTTCCTTTTCATGAAGCTCTGCGTTCTGGCTGTCTATGTCCTCGTTGTATTCGTCAATCCTCTCGCGGATGTTCTTGATTCTGTTTTCTATTTGACCGATTTTTTCCTTTACCGTGCTCTGCTGCATCCGCATCTGCTTTGCCATTTCCTTTTTACCGTTCTGTTCGGCTCCAAGTCTGGCTGCTTCCTGCTGCTTTAGGTTTATCTGCTCGGAAAGAGATTTTATCATGTCTGTGTTTTCGTTGAGCGATGCATAGATTTCCTCGATTTCCTTTATATATGCATCACGTTTAGCCTGCACATCCTGAAGATTTTTTTCCTGACGTGCCTTGTTCTGAATAAAGTCCTTGAGCTTTAGAAGCTGAATGTCAAGCTCAAAGTTGAATTTATCCTCGTTGTATTTGCGGTATTTAGATGTCTTGTCTGCCTGAACTTTGAGTGACTCGTAATTGCGCTTTGTCTCTGCAAGAGTAATCTCAATCTGGGAAAGATTGATTCTTGTACGCTCAATATCACGTTCTGCCTCTGCAACCTTTGCCTTGCTGCTGGTGATTCCCGCGGCTTCCTCAAAAAGATAGCGTCTGTCCTCTGGTTTTGAAGAAAGAATCTGGTCGATTTTACCTTGTTCCATGACGGAGTAGGCGGCTTTTCCAACACCGGTGTCCATGAACAGGCGGCGTATTTCAGTTGCAGTAACCTGACGGTCATTTATGAAATATTCGTTCTCTCCTGAGCGGTATAGGCGTCTTTTTATTGCAATCTCCGCATCATCAATTTCGAGAAGTCTGTTTTCGTTTGCAATGGTTAAAGTTACTTCCGCAAGAGACAGGGCAGGGCGGGATTCTGTGCCGTTGAATATGACATCTTCCATTGTAGCGGCCCTGAGGTTTTTTGAGCGGTTTTCTGCCAGTACCCATTTAATTGCATCAACTACATTGCTCTTTCCACAACCATTTGGTCCAAGCAAGGCTGTGATGCCGTCTGCAAAATTTATTCGAGTACGGTCTGCAAATGATTTAAATCCAAATATCTCAAGACTTTTTAAAAACACGTCTATTCCCCTTTATATCGCAGGCTATTATATCAGTTTAAAAGCTCTTGAACAATAGGTATTGAACTTAAGGCTAGGGTTCCAAGGGTCATAAAAGGGGCAAAAGGTGCTTTTTTGTCAGTATTCTTGTTTTTATGATTTTTTACTATAAAAAAATATAGTGCACAGAAGAGGGAGGCGGCAAAAAAGGCAGGAAAACACCATATACCGCATGCAAGGGCACAAGAGGGGCTGTACTTTATGTCTCCCCATCCCAATCCAAGTCTTGAGATATGCCTTACCAGAAAAAAAAGGATAAAGGATAAAACCGCACAGATTATGTAAAGGAAAAACATGTTACGCGAGAAAATGAGTCTCTGGCACAAAAGAATGCCTGAGAGGATAATGCTTAAAAAATCAGGAATCTGCATTGTGCGCATGTCACAGATGCTTATGGGGATTGAAAACAATAAAAAAATCAAGGCGGCTGTGATGTTTGGGTACGATGACAGCATGTCAAGAATCATTCTGCTCTCCACATGCAATAAGCTTTCCCATGTAAAGTTCTTTTGGATAGACTTTTATGCCAAGCTTTTTTTCCATTTTTGAATACAGGAACATTTCCTTTTCATCACCTATGACGCAGTTTACGCCTGTCTGTCCTGCTCTTGCTGTTCTTCCTGCCCTGTGGATGAAAAAATCGCTTTTGTCGCTCAAGTCCATCTGAATTACATGGGTTATATGGGGAATGTCAAGGCCACGGGAAGCAAGGTCGGTTGTAACCAGGACAGGCAGTTTTCCGCTCCTGAATCTGTCCAGGAATATCTTACGCTGCTTTTTGTCGGTTTTGGAGCTGAATCCCTCGCAGTCAATTTTCTTGAACTTGAGTTTTGACACAATGTTTTCCACCTGATCAGTGCGGTTTGTAAAGACAATCAGCTTTTCCGGCTTTACCGCATGAATAAAACTCCTGAGTGTGTCAATTTTACGCTGTCTTTCGGAAAAAATGGCCCAGTGCTCGATTTTGTTTTTTAGTACATCATGTGAGTCAACGCTTACAAATTCAACAGGTTCTGTACCTTCATGCTCAATTGAATCCCTGACTTTCTGAAGGGTTTCCTTTGTAAACTGGCTGACAGTTGCAGAATTTCCTATAATCTGAACTTCTGTTGAAAGACGGTCAAGAAGTGCCTGTGTGTCATCCCTCAATTCAGGACTTAAAAGACGGTCTGCCTCATCCAAAACAAGGTAACGTACATGATCGGCCTTGAGTTTTTTAAGGTGTATCAGCTCAAGAATTCTTGCCGCCCCTCCTATTACAATCCTTGGGTGCTCGCGGAGTTTTTCTATCTGTTTTGAGAGAGGGCTTCCTCCTATGCAAAGTGCAGATGAAATGTCGCTTACTGCCTGGATCTGTGCCTTTATCTGTGATGCAAGCTCGTAAGTGGGTGAAACAATCAAAAGTGATATTTCACCTGATTCTTGACCTTCATTTTCAAGAAGATTTACCAGTGGAAGGACATAGGCAAGAGTTTTTCCGCTACCTGTCTCACTCTGGAACATTATGTTTTTCTTCTGGAATATCATGGGAATCACTTTTCCCTGAACAGGAGAAGGCTCTGTTATTCCGATTTTCTCCAATCTTCCGCATGTTTGACTTGAAATACCTAAATCAATAAAAGTAGTACTCATAAATATACTATAGCATATTTTTTTGTTTTTGTGGTATACTATAATTCTATGAAAGTCGGAATTGATACTTTTGGTACCGAGCATGGACGTTCAGGACTGGGATCATACTTGATTTCTTTGGTCAGGAACCTTCCGGAATCGGATGATATATCTTACGAACTCTTTGGACCTGAGCTTGATCGCTTTACTTTTAACGGAGACCGTGATTTTCCCTTTGTCTCTGTTGCTACACTTGATACATACAAGAGTGACCTTCGCTGGCACAAGCTTAAGGCAAATTATTTCGGTAAAAAACAGCAGTATGACGTGATTCTTTATGCCGCCGGATCCAGGATGATACCAGACCGCTTTAAGGTAAAGGGAGTTGCCGTTGTAAATGACATCGTAAGCACAATTTTGACGCAGACAGAAGGGTTTTCTTCAAGACATCAGATTCGTGCGGGGCTGTCCCATGCAGACTGCATCATCGCATCCAGCCAGTATGTAAAGAAAGACCTTGAGCGCCTGAAAATACACTGTAAGCGAATAGAGGTAATTCATAACGGTGTTGACAATACTTTGTTTTATCCCAGGGCTAATGAGGAAGTTGAAAGCGATCTTGTTGATATAAAGCCCTTTGCAATAAAAAAACCGTATTTTCTTTATCCAAGCAGCATTAACAATCCAGGAAAAAGACATCTGGAACTCATAAAGGCATTTACGCTTTTTAAGGAGAAGACAGGTTTGCCTCATCGTCTGGTGATTGCCGGTAATCCAAGTCAGAAATACGGGGATCTAGTGCATAAGGCAGTTTTTGAGTCATCCGCCGCAAGTGATATTTTCATTACAGGTTATTTTCCTCATGAGAATTTTCCTGAGCTTTACAGAAATGCGGAGGCATGTCTTTTCCCGTCAGTAAACGAGGGAGCAGGGCTTCCTGTGCTGGAGGCAATGGCATCAGGCATTCCGGTGGCATGTGCGTCGGCAGGAGCATTGCCTGAGGTTGCAGGAAAAAATGCCCTTTATTTTGACAGCAGTAATATTCAGGAAATGGCAGATGCTATTGAACGGATTGTAAGTGATGGTGCTTTGCGTCTAAGACTGATAAAGGACGGTCTTGAGTGGGAAAAGCGCTTTTCATGGGAGAAAAATGCCCGTTCCACTATAGCCGTCCTTGAATCTGTACTCAAGTAAAATGTGTCTTTAGGCGGTCTTCTGGTCAATCAGCAGTGTCTGAATGTCCGGATGAACCCTTTGCTCCACAATATCCCTTGTAATCTCAAGCTTCTTTTTGCCCTTGATGCTCGGAATCTCAAACATTATGTCAAGAAGAATTTCCTCAACGATAGCCCTTAATCCGCGTGCACCGGTTTTATTCTTTATGGCAATGTCTGCAATCCTGTCTATGGATTCCTCGTTGAAACTAAGGTCAACGTCATCTATTGCAAAGCTTGCCTGGAACTGCTTGGTGATTGCGTTCTTTGGCTCTGTGAGTATGCGCTTAAGGTCATCACGTGTAAGCTCCTTAAGTGCGCATGTCATTGGAAGACGTCCGATAAGCTCAGGAATCAAGCCGAACTGAACAAGGTCATCAGAGGTAACCTGATTCAAAAGCTCCATGCGTTCCTCGTCAGTTCTTTGAGTTCCCTTTGCACCGAATCCGATTGAGGAAGTTGAAAGCCTCTGCTCGATTATCTTGTCAAGACCCACAAATGCACCGCCGCAGATGAAAAGGATGTTTGTGGTGTCTATGTCAATCATCTCCTGGTTAGGATGCTTGCGTCCTCCCTGTGGTGGAACAGATGCATGGGTTCCCTCAAGAATCTTGAGCAATGCCTGCTGGACGCCTTCTCCGCTTACATCCCTTGTAATTGAGGTGTTCTCGCTCTTACGGCTGATTTTGTCAATTTCATCGATGAAAATTATGCCTCTTTCTGCCGCACTTACATCACCGTCCGCTGCATTTATAAGCTTGAGGAGCACATTCTCCACGTCCTCACCGACATAACCTGCTTCCGTAAGGGTAGTGGCATCTGCTATTGCAAATGGAACCTTTAGCCTTTCTGCCAGGGTCTTTGCAAGAAGAGTCTTACCGCTTCCTGTTGGACCAAGAAGAAGGATGTTGGATTTTTCAATTTTAATGTCGCTGATTGCCTGCTTCTCTTTTGAGACAGAGAGCTGCTTGTAATGGTTGTAAACTGCCACAGAAAGGACTTTTTTTGCACGATCCTGCCCGATGACATATTCATCAAGGTAATCCTTGAATTCCTTTGGTGTAGGAACCTCTGACATGTCAATGGGAGTCATTGAATGTCGTTCATCGTTAAGCACGGTCTGGCATGCCGCTACACAATGCTCACAGATGTAAATGGCATCATTCGGAGCCTTTATTACCCTGCGGTTTTCATCAGACGGACGACCGCAAAAAGCACAGAACTGCTGTTCAGTTTTTCCAAAACCCCTCATTATTTATCTCCCTTTCTGGTGTTTTCCATTATGTGATCGATAATTCCGTATGCCTTGGCTTCCTCTGCATCCATGTAGAAATCACGCTCAATGTCACGTGCAATCTCTTCCTCGCTTTTGCCTGTCTGCTGTGCAAAATACTTGATGCTGAGTTTTTTAAGGCGGCCTATTTCCTTTGCCTGAATTGCAATGTCAGATGCCTGTCCCTGAGCTCCACCCCATGGCTGGTGAATCATTACGCGGCTTGAAGGAAGTGCATGACGTTTCCCGATAGTACCGCCTGCAAGAAGAATGGCACCCATGCTTGCTGCCTGTCCGATACATATAGTCTGAACGTCGCATTTTATGTACTGCATTGTGTCATAAACAGCAAGGCCTGCGGTAACAGAACCACCCGGACTGTTTATGTACATGTTTATGTCTTTCTCTGGATTCTCGCTTTCAAGATACAAAAGCTCTGCAACTATCATGTCTGCTGTTTCATCGCGTATTTCGCCGTCAACAAAAATGATTCGGTCCTTTAAAAGTCTTGAGTATAAATCGTATGAATGTTCTCCGTTTCCACTGCGTTCAAAAATTGTCGGTGATGAATAATAATAACCCATTTATATCTCCTACGTTATATTTAATATAAATAAAAAAACGGAATACGACAAGAGGAATTTTCCCGTGCATTCCGTTTTATATGATTCAGTCCTGTTTTTTATTAGTTGTTGGACTTGAACAGATCGGCAAATGCAACTTTGTCGCCCTTTGCTATTTTAACTTCCTTGTAGAGTTCCTCAAAAAGCTTTTCTTCCTTTGTGTCATCAACAAGGTATTCCTTGTTTCTTGGATCCTCATAGTGCTTCTTGACTTCATCCAATGTGATGCCCTGCTGATCTGCAATCTTCTGATACTGTGCCTCAACTTCCTCTGGCGTTACGGAGATGTTGCGGTCACGGAGCAAAAGATCTACTATAATGCGGCTCTTGAGCATCTTCTCTGTGTCGCCTGTCCACTGCTTTACCATGTCTTCCTTTGTCTGGCCTGAAGAAAGAAGCATTTTCTCAAGCTGCTCCGGTGTTGTCTGGAACTGCTGTGCCATCATGCTCCATCTTGCATCCTGCTCTGCCTTGACCATAGAGGCTGGAAGATCAAACGGATTCTTTTCGACAAGCTGCTCAAGAAGGCTCTGGCTCTTTAACTCAGCAAGCTTACGGGTCTTTGAGGTCTCCATCTGGCGCTTGATGTCATTCTTAAGATCGTCAAGAGTCTTGTATTTCTCGCTTACGTCCTGTGCAAGATCATCGTCAAGAGGAGGAACATCCTTTTGCTTGATTGCAGTAACGGTTACGCTGATTTTCTTTGTCTTTCCTGCAAGAGTCTCGTCAGGATCTTTTTTGTCGTACTTCTTTGTGATTGACTTTGTCTCATCCTTTTTCATGCCGATGATCTCGTCATCAATCTTGTAGATGTTTTCTCCTGAACCTACTGTAAATACGAAGCCCTCGCGCTTTGAGTCCTCAATTACAGCATCATTATCATCAAGCTCTGAGTAATTGATTGTAACGATGTCACCCTTTGCTACGCCTTCGCCTTCCTTTTTGTCAAGAATCGTAGAGTTGCGGTCCTGAATTGACTTGAGCTCTTCCTCCAGATCCTTGTCGGTAATCTCTACCTGAGG
>JAGADS010000106.1 GCA_017613485.1 Treponema sp. | reverse complement strand
TTAGTTCTGTCGTTACTGTATGGTCTTTCTTGTAAGTACCGCTGATTTCGGTAAAGACAGGAGGAGGAGCCGCATCCTCAGCAGCAAACAGACCTGAGATCCCAACAAACATAAAAAACAAAACAAGAAAATATTTCCTACGCATGAGTAAAATTATAATATCCTAAGAAGAAACTGTCAAATTTGTTTTTCCAAAAGAAAGCTTACAAAGGAAAGTCAAAAAATAATTGCACTTTCTGGGAATTGTGATATACTTTAAATTATGATTTGGCAATCACAAAAAGGAGACTTAAAACTATGCCCATAAACCAGCACACTTCTACACCTCAAAAACGTCTTGAAAGTCTTATGACCTCTCGTCTTGAACCTGGAGCAGATAAAGAAACGATTGACAGGCGCATCTGGGATTCTTTTGGCGAAAAATGGTGCGTCATGTTTACTGACCTCAGCGGTTTTTCCAGAGGAACGGAGAAATTCGGTATCATTCACTTTATGCAGATTATTTTTGAATCTGAAAGGCTCATGCTGCCGGTTATCGAGAATTTTGACGGGTTCCTGATTAAGAGCGAAGGCGACAGTCTGCTTGTTTTGTTCAAGCGCCCAGAAAAGGCCCTTTTATGCTGCAAGGAAATCCACAAGATTCTGCATGAATACAACAAGACAAAAAGCGAGGAAGAACAGATCCTGTTATGTGTAGGACTTGGTTATGGTGATATTCTGAATATCGGTTATGCGGATGTTTTTGGTGCCGAGGTAAATGCCGCAAGTAAGCTTGGAGAAGACACCGCAAAGTCATGGGAAATTCTTGTTACCGATAACGTAAAAAAGGAAGTAGAGAAATTTTCCGGAGACAAGGATTTGTCCTGTAATTTTGAAAAGATTGATTTTGTACCGCCTGGAGCCAAAGTTGCCTACAAGGTAACTTTCTAGTTTACGATTGCACTACTTGAATGATTTTCCATTCTCAATTATCCTTTAGTAAAGAATCTGCATCTGGCAGAAATCGCTTTATATAAGGAAGGAAATATGAAAGAATACATCAAGGGTGCAAATCCCTATATGCCGCTTTGGGAACATGTGCCGGACGGTGAGCCGCGTGTTTTTGAATACAATGGAGAAAAAAGGGTTTATCTTTATGGTTCACATGACACGCTCAAGACTGAGTATTGCGGACCTGACCAGGTTGTGTGGAGTGCCCCTGTTGATGATTTGACAAACTGGACATGCCACGGTGTTTGCTACACTTCAACTGACGGTTCTATTCTCTATGCTCCTGATGTCGTGCAGAAGGGTGACACTTTCTATATGTATGCGGCTGAGGCAAAGGGCTCAAGAATCATGCTGGCAACAAGCAAAAACCCGGCAGGACCTTTTACAAATCCAGTCAAGACAGAGCTTGCGTTTGACCCTGGTATTCTTGTTGATGATGACGGACGTGTCTATGCGTTCTGGGGATTCTGCAAGCAGTATTGTGCAGAGTTGAATGACGACATGGCGACAATCAAAAAGGAAACACTCCGCGAGAATGTAATAAAGCACAGCATCACACAATGGTCACCGGATGACGGCATGGATGATGAGAATGACGCATTCTTTGAGGCATCTTCTCCACGCAAGATTATGGGAAAATATGTCTTCATCTATTCAAAACGCTATTACACGCACAGGCCACAGTACGGTGTTTATGAGGACTGCAACGGATTCCTTTCGTTCAAATACTGCGACACACCTCTTGGCGACTACAAGATGGGCGGTGACATAAGCTTTAACGGCGGCGAGATTATCCCTAACGGTGACGGCACGAATTCCATGACATACCGCTGGGGAAACAACCACGGAAGCCTTATGCAGGTGAACGGCCAGTGGTACATTTTCTATCACAGGCAGATCGGCACGGATGAATTTTCACGTCAGGCAATGATTGAGCCTGTGGACATCGCACTCGATAAAAACGGTCGCATCTTTATCTGAAAAATTACATACAAGGACGGTGAACCTGTCGCAAGTGAGCCGGTTGAGATGACAAGCCAGGGTGCTCAGGTAAACGGTCTGGATGCACGAAAGATTATCTCTGCAGGATATGCTGTCCACATTTATGGCGGTGCAAAGGGCGGTTACAATGGTGGCATGGGTGGAGCTTACATCAAGCCTGTTTATGAAAAAACTGACACGGCTTCCTCTCCGATAGTAGACATCACAAGCAAGCTCACAGTCGGATTCAGATACCTTCAGTTTGGAAACAACACTCCCACGACTGTCACGGCAAACATCACTGCCCTGGAGAATCTTACAGTTAATGTCCGTGTTGATGATTACAAGGGAAAAGTGATTGCCTCGTTCAAGATGGAGAAAGGCGACAAGTTTGGAAAGGCAGAGCTTACCAGCAGTGTAATTGGAAAACGTGCAGTCTATTTTGAATTCCTTTCTGATTCAAAGAACGTGATTGCAGAGTTTGATACGTTTACATTCGACTAAAATCCTGTTATATAACAGAGTTTAAATTGCAATATGTTTGATATGTTCTTATACTGTTAAGTATGAAAGCTATCAAACATATTATTGTATTTTTTATTTTTGGTCTCGTGCTTGCAAGCTCTGTTTCTTGTAAGGAGAAAACTTCTTCACGGAAAAGCAGTTCCACTTCTTCCTCTGAGGTGAACGAAATGTCAAAACCACCGTCAAAACCTGATGGAAATGGTGGTGACGGGACTCCTCCAGGTGGTGGCTTCGGAGGTGGACATGCTTCCGCGAACATTGATTATTCTGGTGCAACAGAAATATCATCAGCACAGGTTTCTTCTGATAAGATTTATTCTACTGATACAGTTGATCAAAGTGCCCTATTGGTTTCAACAAAGGATTCTGTCCAGATTACAAATGCAACAGTAACAAAGACAGGAGACTCTGATGGCGGGGACAGCTGTAACTTTTACGGC
>JAGADS010000105.1 GCA_017613485.1 Treponema sp. | reverse complement strand
CTTGCGTTTGTTCCCTCTGCGATAATAGCCGCTGTTGTAAGGCATTTCTGTAATTATCCGTTGAACCCTGCCGGCATAGACATCAATGTCGCATATTTCGGATTGCAATTTATAATCCTTGCTGTATTCAATTATTTTTTCCTCGGTGGTGTTTACAAGAATCCTCTTAAACCTGGAATACGTTTCCTTCTTGGTGCCATTGCATATTTCGTACTCTACGCTGTGGTGGAGATTCCCATCTGGATACATAGGGCGGGAAATGATTTTAGTCTCGGAGCATATCTTGACATGATGGATTTTGCAGGTCAGCTGAAACAGATTCCAGTTCTTGCCGGGGGAATAATCATCTGGAGCTTAAGCTGGCTTATAACATTCAAACGTGCCGCAAAGCAGTTTGAAAAATACGATATGTAAAAGATTGCTGGAACAAGTCCGTAAATGACAAACAGAGTATGGATTTAGTATTGTCAACAAAATCAGATAAGCCTATTTACTCACAGATATACGAGCAGATTGCCGCCCAGATAATGAGCGGTGAACTGTCTGTGGGAGAAAAACTTCCTCCGATAAGAACTGTTGCACTTAATCTTCGCATAAGTGTTATTCCGGTAAAGCAGGCATGGGAACAGCTTGAGCGTGAGGGGTTTATTTCAACAGCAGCAGGCCGAGGTACATTTGTAAGCGAGCTTGAGCACCACGAGATTTCTAATAAAAGAAATTCTGCCGCGGAGGAACTTCTGAAACATGATGTAAAAGCATGTAGGGAAATGGGCCTTTCACTTGATGAGGTTATTGAAATAGTTCAAAGAAACTGGTAAAAAAGAAGTGGAGGTAATGAGTATGCTGCTCTTGAGTATTGATTCAATTCCGGGAAAGGAATATGAGGCATTGGGATTGGTAAAGGGTGCGGTTGTTCAGTCAAAGCACTTCGGACATGATTTTATGGCAGGGTTGAAGACACTTGTTGGAGGTGAAATCGAAGGATACACTGAAATGCTGAATGAGGCCCGCCAGATAGCAACAGAGCGTATGGTTAACGAAGCTTCTTCTCTTGGAGCCGACGGTGTTATTGGAGTCAGATTCTGTTCATCAGAGGTAATGCAGGGTGCGGCAGAAGTTGTTGCATACGGTACTGCTGTAAAATTCAGATAGAAACTGCAATGAGCGGGATAATAAATTCTTCCTTTGTATAACCTGCGTGATTCCCATGCATTTTCTGTGCAACAAAATGTGTGTTTGTGATGGATGTTTCGCAGACAGAAAGTGCAAGAAAATCTCCGAGCATGTCATTGAGAAGATGATTGTCCCGCCCGATTCCAAACAGCCTTTTATTTAACACTTCTTCTTTTGTCAAAAGCAAAAAATCATCCCCAAATGTTTTCTTGAACAGTGCCGGGAAACTTTCCTTGTATTCCTCTTTGATAAAAAGGTTTAATGCCCTTGTTTCAATTGAAGGAAGCCGCACAAGACATTTCATTATCTCGGGGTAATCAAGTATGCAGAGGTTCCTGCTGTCCATGTGACTGTGGTCGGCAGTGATAAGGAGCAGGGTATCTTTAAGACCAGTGGCAAATTCCTCTATCTTCTTTTCGAGACTCAGTATCATCTCGTGTGTTTCCTTACTGCTTGTTCCTGTCTTATGCATTGTAGTATCAGGCTCGCTCCAATAGGCATAGATGAATTTCTTTTCAGGCTCATCGCAGAGTTTTTTTACACGGTGTAATATGGCATCAAGATCTTTGGGAAACGGCGGCATAAATGGCATTGAAAAATATGCCCTGCTTCCAGCATCGATAATCTTTTCGATTATGGATTTGTATGGAGTGTATTTGAATCCTGCGTTAAATTCTGCAGCGGGTTTAATTTTATTGATTGAATTTTCGCTCCAGATTTTGTTTCCGTTTGCATCGCTTTTATCTGGAACGGCTCCTTCTTTTTCTGAAATCTGTTCCTGATTCCTGAATACCGTAACATTTTTATCAAGCTCAGGATAATAGATATCCCATCCAAGCCATCCGTGCTCATTTGGATAAAGACCGCTCATTATGGAAGTAGTTGCTGCAACAGTTGTCGGTGGGAAAACAGAATTGAATGAGCCTGCAAAATGACTTCTGAAAAAACCGTCAGGCTCAAGATGCTTTTCCAGAATTGAAGTTCCAAGTGCATCAAGAAGAATGACAACAACATTTTTATATTCAGAGGAAAGATATTTATCTGCAAGCGGAAGAGTTGAAGCGTTGGTCTGTGCTCCGAAATATTTCAAGATAGAATTTGCCAGATTCACAAGACAGTCATTGTAATTCGGAAACTGAAGTGTCTTATCCATTTGTTTTTCCCTTCTTATTAAGCTGACATGATAATTATACATGACTTGACAGAAAAGGCAAGCGGTGTTTAAATTGTATCAGGAGTAATAAAAATGAAAATTGTTGTTTTAGCAGGCGGAACAAGCACAGAGCGTGATGTTTCCCTTTCCTCAGGATGCCAGATTTACAAGGCATTGAAATCAAAGGGACATTCAGTGATTCTCCTTGATATTTTCCTAGGCTTTAATGGAGATGCTGATTCTGCTTTTGATGATGAACGTGACTGGGCGGCAGATATTGCACCTGTAAAAGAAACTGCACCGGATATAAATCAGCTTAAGGCATTGAGGCATGATGATTCAAAATCTTTGTTCGGACCGAATGTATTGAATCTTTGCAGCCAGGCAGAAATTGTCTTTATGGCACTTCATGGAGACAGTGGCGAGAATGGTAAGGTTCAGGCAGCATTTGATTTGTTCGGAATTAAATATACTGGAACCGATGCATTGAGCTCGGCAATTGCAATGGATAAGTCAATCTCAAAGCAGCTTTTCAGGGCAAACGGAATCAAGACTCCGGACAGCATACTGATAACAAAAAAGGAAGAAGCAAATGTTGCCAGACTTCCATGTGTCGTTAAGATTTGCAGCGGTGGCTCCAGCGTAGGCGTTTACATTGCAAAGACTCGGCAGGAATTTGATTCTGCAATTGATCAGGCATTCAAATATGAAAACAAGGTTTTAATCGAGGATTACATACAAGGACGTGAATTTACAGACGGTGTAATAGAAGGAGAACCGCTTCCGATTGTTCAGATAGAGCCTAAAGAGGGATTCTATGATTATAAGAACAAGTATCAGGCAGGAAGCACAATAGAAACATGTCCTGCAAAAATATCAAAAGCACTGGAAGAAAAAATCAAGCAGGCCGCGGTCAAGGTATTTAAGACACTTGGCATCAAGACCTATGCACGCGTTGACTTCATGGTTGATGCTGATGACGAGGTTTACTGTCTTGAGGCGAACACACTTCCCGGAATGACACCGACATCTCTTATTCCACAGGAGGCGGCAACACTCGGAAAATCATTTGCTGATCTTTGTGAATGGATAATTGATATTTCACTAAAAAAATATGAGCAGGAGTGATTCACTGAATACAGAGGGAGTCTATTATTCTTCCTCTGACTCCTGCCTTTTTTTCTTCATGTCAGCCAGCACGCCAGATTCTTCCCAAACTATTTCTTTTTTACGATTGAGAACAAACACGATAATGCCTGCTATGAGGGAAACTCCACCAAGAGCAGAAAAGAGAATTATGATGAATCTTACAGTCTTGCTTTCGTAGATGGATTTTTCCGGATTATCCTTTGAATAATAAACTGTGAGTTCTGTTCCAACCTCAAATTCAGGCGGATTTGAACTGGATGAGCCTGTGTAAAAATATTCATTTCCGGCTTCATCAAAATATGAATACCTTGTCTTATACCCGGAGCTTCCAGAGCTTTTGACGTTCTCCACAACAATGCCCGTTGTTTTTACAGCATTCTTTTTGAATACTTCATTTTTTATGAAGAATACTCCTGCAACCAAAACAAATGCAGCTCCAAACAAGATAAAAAAGAACCCAAGTGCCTTTGGAGAACTTGTCTTTTTACTAAACAGATTGACATTTGCCTTGTACAATTCCATAATTCACCTTCCTTATTAAAAGTTTAACACAGTATAGCAAAATATGCAAATCGAATTTATCACACAAGTTTTATCACTTCATTCATTGCACCAGTGCGGTAACCTTGCAGGTCCATTGTTACGTAGGTAAAGCCGGCATCGCGAAGTTTTTTTATTACGGTTTCTCTGAGTGAAAGGAGCCTCTGCAATTCAGAAGGCATGACTTCTATCCGCGCAAGATTATCCCCATGAATGCGGACACGCAGCTGCCTGAAACCGATATCAATAAGTGCCTGCTCTGCCTTTTCCACCATGCTCATTTTCTTTATGTTGATTTCTTCCCCATAGGCAAATCTAGATGCAAGACATGCAAAACTCGGTTTATTCCATGTGGGAAGTCCCATCTGTTCTGAAAGAGAGCGGATTTCTTCCTTATATAAATTGCATTCACGAAGAGGACTTTTTATTCCAAGCTCTTCAACTGCTTTCATGCCGGGGCGGTAATCTTTGTTGTCATCCATGTTGCTCCCCTCGCATACATTTTCAATTCCGTTTTCCTTTGCAAGCATTAGGATTTTTGTAAAGAGTTCTTTTTTGCAGAAATAGCAGCGGTTGACATCATTCTCGCGGAATTCAGGAATGCTCATTTCATTTGATATAAAAGTAATTTGTTTTATGCCATTATCCTTGCAGAAAGAATCGGCTTCATCAGACTCGCGTTTTGGAAAAGTCGATGACAGTGCAGTTATGGCAATTGCTTTTTCACCAAGCTCTTCATGTGCAACTTTTAATAAGAACGTAGAATCCACTCCGCCTGAAAATGCAACGGCAATGCTCCCCAGGGAACGGATATACTTCTTTAAATTACTAAGCTTTTCATTATTTATCATATTGAACCTTTGTCTCGGTTAATCCCAGTTTTTTCTCGATCAAGGCCATGGTTCCTTCAAGGCCAAGTTTTTCATCGCGGATGTTTACTTCAAAGCCGCAGTTCAAGAAATAATCATAGTTTTCCTGGGAGTTGATAAGCTCAAGACACTTGCGGTAATTGTCCAGTGCTGCCTGAGGATCTTTTTCCTCCATCATAAGCTGATACAGAAACTGCTTTTCCCTGTCGGGGCGCTCAAAGAATCTGCGGACGGAAATATCCGGCGGTGCAAGCATGATCATGACATGTTTTCTGTCTGTAATTTTATGCAGTGTCTCGGGGCATATATTCGTGTCTACAAAAACCTTGCGTCCCTTTGTGTCCATTTTCTCAAGCATGCGTAATTCAATGGTCTCACATTCTTTTTTTGTTATATCAATCCAGCGGGCATATTCCTCTGGTGTACGGCGTATAAATTCATGCCAGTCCTTAAGGTCTCGTGTGTAGCATAAGCCTGGGAATTCATCTGGATCCAGGACTCCATCATAGTTATCGTGATAGTTTTCGCCGCATTCAATGCCGTTGTATTTTTCTGCAAGAAGATGTACCATCGTGGACTTACCTGCGTAAGCGCTTCCGTTAAAGAAATAGAAATTCTCAAAGTTCATTTTACGTCCAGCTGTTGAATTTGACACGCTCACTGTACGGCTTTTTTACCGGGGCCTTTATTTCATCCAGAGCTTTTCCAACAGGAAGAATGCATACCACGTCATACCCTTCCGGCACTTTTAGAATCTGTGCAATCTTGTCGCATATCCTGTCCTCGTCCGTGATGTGGCCTTCGTACCAGCAGCTCTGATATCCAAGCTCAACAATTGCAAGAAGCATGTTCTCTATGGCGGCAGAATAATCCTGAACTGCAAAGCATCTGTCACGGTAGGCGTTTATCTTTTGTGAGAGAACAACAATCATGGCTGGGGCAGTTTTTGCAACCGGTGGATTTATGGCATCCTTTATCCTGTTGAGTGTCTCAGGATTGTTCACTACGATGAGGCTTGTTGTCTGCTTGTTGCACCCTGATGGAGCATCGAGTCCTGCCCTGGCAATCGTCACCAGATCTTCTTCCGGTACTGGCTCTGGAGAAAAGTTTCCCCTGTAACTGCGACGGGTTGAAATCGTTCCCACCGCTGACTTCAGGCTCATGATGTAAATCTGGCATGGGTTTGCTTCATCCCAAATCTGTTCGATTACCTCAAGCTTCTTGAAACCGACTCCCTTGT
>JAGADS010000104.1 GCA_017613485.1 Treponema sp. | reverse complement strand
TTTACAACAGGTGAACCGGCAATAACAATGATGATAATAACAACTGCTTTGTAAGCCTTAACTGCTGTAGAAGAAACCTTCATTGCATAAAGCGTAATTGTCAAAGCCTGAATTATGTATGCACCCAGAATAGAACCAGACAGCTTGAATTTACCACCGCCAAGAGAGTTACCACCTATGGCAACCGCAAGAATCGCATCCATTTCTATATCAAGAAGGATTGTCTCATGGTTGATAAGTCCAATACGGCACACGTTGATTGAGCCTGCCATTGTAACACAGACACCAAGGATTACAAAAACCGCAAGCTTCCATATAACAGGATTGATTCCGTTGAGTTTTGCAGCACGTTCATTTATACCTACTGACTGGATGTAAAGGCCCAGTGTAGTCTTTTTGAGCAGAAGGTTTATGAGGACTACAAAAATCACGACAATGATGATTGGCGTTGGAATCGCAATATGAGGAATGAAGCCACCCACATAGGTAAGGATATTTCCCTCCACATTCGGAGTCGCGCCACCGTTAATCCAGTATGCAATCGGACGACCCGCGGTATACAGAATCAACGATGCAATCATCGGCTGGATGTTGAACTTTGCAATCAAAACACCGTTCAAGAGGCAGAAGATTATTGCAACGATACATGCAAACACCAGGGCAACAGCGAGAGTTCCACCGTTTACACTCCATGCACGCAGAACCTTTACGAATATGGATCCTGCAATTGCCGCACTTGCACCGATAGAAATATCCTGTCCCTTACATGCAGACGTTACAAGCGTCATTCCTATTGAAAGAATCACAAGCTCTGACGCACCATTCAGAATACTTATCAAGTTTCCTGAAAGAACTGTGTTTCCAAGATTGTTCTTCTTGATTCCGATGGAAAAGAAACTCGGGTCACGTATAAGGTTAAAGATAACCAGAACAAGCAGAGCCACCAGGGGAATTGCAAGCTGAGACTGGAAGATTCTTTTTACTGAAGTTTTTATTTTATTAGCCATTTTTTTCTTTTCCTCCCGCAATAGTCTTCATGATTACATCCTGACGAAGCATCTCATCCTTAAGTTCACCGACAATCTTACGGTCACGCATGACGATAAGACGTGAACATACGGCAAGCATCTCCTCAATCTCCGAAGAAATGAACGTGATGCTGACACCCTCTGATGCAAGTTTAAGGACCTGCTTTTGGATTTCAAGTTTTGTACCGACATCAATACCGCGTGTAGGCTCATCAAGAATAAGGTACTGTGGATGTGTCAAAAGCCAGCGTGCAAGAATAACCTTCTGCTGGTTTCCACCCGAAAGTGATTTTATCGGTGTTTCCTTAGAGGCAGTCTTTATCTCAAGCAAATCGATAAACTCATCTGCAAGCTTCTCTGACTCGGCACGTTTAATAGGATGAGAGAATCCCTTGAGTACCTGGAGAGCAAGTATGAGGTTCTCGCGTACAGACAAATCCTGTATGATACCGTCTCCTTTTCTGTCTTCCGGGAGATAGCCTATTCCGTTTTTCATGGCTTCCTTAGGCTGACTGATTTTCACGTCCTTTCCGTTTACCTTTACTTTTCCGCCTGTTACACGGTCTGCGGCAAATATGGCACGAACGCTTTCACTTCGGCCGGAACCAAGAAGACCCGTAAATCCGTTGACCTCTCCCTTGTTGATTGCAAAACTGAACGGACGCACGCCCTCCGCACTGGAAAGCCCCTCCGCCTCATAAACAATCTCGCCCTTGCCTGAATAATTCCTTCTTGAATTCCTGAGGTTTGATATATCCTCAAGGTCTTTTCCAAGCATGGCAGAAATAAGCTGAACTTTGGGAAGCTCGCTTACAGTATATTCACCGACAAGCTCACCGTTACGCAATACAGTAATCTTATCGCAGACCTCATAAACCTGTTCAAGAAAGTGAGTGATGAATATGATGCCTACATTGCGTTTCTTAAGGTCACGCATAAGGGCAAACAAAAGCTCTACCTCACGTTCATCCAGGGAAGAAGTCGGTTCATCCAGAATCAAAACCTTACATTCCATGTCAACAGCACGTGCAATGGCAACCATCTGCTGTACCGCAAGAGAACAGGTACCCAGCTGCTGACTGGCCTTTGCAGGAATATTCAGCTTGTTTAGGATTTCATCAGCCTTTTTTTCCTGCACACGACGATTTACAAAATGATATTTACCCCGACCTATGAACATATTCTCTGCAACAGTAAGGTTCGGGCAAAGTGTAATTTCCTGATATACAGTGCTTATTCCGCTGTCCTGTGCATCCTGTGGAGAGCGGATATCAGACTCTTTTCCGTCTACTTCTATTTTTCCCTTGTCTTTTTCATATACACCGGTGAGAACTTTTACAAGGGTAGATTTTCCAGCTCCGTTCTCGCCCATCAATGCATGGATTTCACCTTCCCTAAGGAAAAAGCTCACATTCTGTAAAGCCTTTACTCCAGGGAATTCCTTGTAAATCCCTTTCGCACTCAAAACAATTCTATCTTCCATCAAAACACCGCCTCTGACAAAACTTTAAAAAAAACGGCGTAAAATATGCACTGACACACTTTACGCCGTATACGATTATTCCTCAAGAACAACGATTAAGAATTAGTCTCCAAGACCATAAGTATCGATGTCTGACTGAGTAATCTGTTTTGCGTCAAAGCCCTTTTCTTCATTGATGATTTTCTTTGAAGGAACGTTTCCTGTCTTAATCATGTTCTCGATGATTGAAGCCTGGAATGGTGAGCACTGTCCGTCATAGTTCCAGTTTCCTGCAAGAAGCTCACGGAGAGCCCACTTGTTGCAGTCGAATCCCATTACAACAACCTTGCCGTTTACACCGTGTGTGATACCAGCTTCATCAAGAGCTGCAACAGCACCCTTTGCCATACCGTCGTTCTCTGCATAGATTACGTTGAAGTCCTCACCAGAGTTGATTACAGACTCAACAATCTTCTTTGCTTCTGCTTCGTCCCATGTAGCTGTCTGCTGAACAACCTTCTTCATTGTTCCTGCAGCGAACTCTTTGTCCAAAGCAGCAGTACGTCCGATCTGAGCATCAGATCCCATAGCACCCTGAATATGAATTACTTTGTACTCGCTAAGATTCTGAGCCTTGAGCCAGTTTACAGCAGTTGTTCCTTCC
>JAGADS010000103.1 GCA_017613485.1 Treponema sp. | reverse complement strand
GGCTGCACCGGTTTCGTTAATCTTAACGGCGCCTGTATGCATCTCTTCAATACTTCCCTTCATGGTATCAGTTGAAACCTGAAGCTTCTGTATTTCCTCAAGAATATGCTTGTTTCCTTCTGTCATTTCACCTGAGGCAGAATGTACCTCTGATGTTGAGTCGTTCATGGACTGGAGTGCCTGGATGATCTGCTTTGAACCAATCTGCTGCTCTTCCATTGCAGACTTAATCTGTTCGATTATATGGCTTGTCTCCGTGATGCTGTTGGTAATTGCAGAGAATGCCGTATTGGTGTCGCTGGAAACCTTAACGACATCCTGAATCGTTTCCTGAATAATCTGGAGTTCTGAACCGATTGTCTTTGACTGATTTGTTGAAGTCTCGGAAAGTTTTCTGATTTCATCGGCAACAACTGCAAATCCCTTTCCTGCCTCACCCGCATGCGCAGCTTCAATGGCAGCATTCATGGCAAGTAAGTTCGTCTGTTCGGCTATGCTTGCAATGGCAGTGTTGGCATCCTGAAGCATCTTTGACTGTTCATCAATGAGCATGATTTTTTCGTTTGCCTTGCTCTGTGTGTTGTATCCTTCGTTGGAATGCTGCTGTAGTGTATTGAATGAATTAATCATCTTACCGACTGAATTATTGACGGAATTAATGTTTCCAATCATCTCTTCAACTGCCGCAGAGGCTTCTGATACACATGAAACCTGAGATTGAATCAGCTGCTCAAGAGATTCAATGTTTGAGCTTATCTGATTGACGGAACCTGCTGTTTCATTTACAGAATCAGCCTGTGATAGAATCTGTTTGTTAACGCTTTCGATATTTGCGATAATCTGCCTGATTGAGGCAGAAGTGTCATGTGTGGTTGCCTGCAGATCTGAGTCCACTGTGATGAGGTTGTTTTTGGATGCCTGAAGGCTAGTGACGATTCCCTGCAGCTTGTCGACAAACGAATTGAATCCGTTTACAACATCACCGATTTCATCATTTGTAGCAGTCGGGATACGCTGAGTAAGGTCTGCATTTCCGCTTGCAATAGTTTCGATGGAAGTTTTTACGTTCTTGAGTGGTTTAATCAGAAGCTGTACGAGAATAATGATGATAAGGATTGCAAGAACAATAGTGGCAATATTTACATAGGTAAGTGACCTTAACATCTTGTTCAGGGAACCGAAGTAATGGTCATAAGGGGCTAATGTGAAGACACCCCAGTTTGTATTCGGTATTTCCTTATAAGAAGCAACAAAATGCTCTTTTGTTTCAGAGTCTTCAAAATCCTTTATATCTTCTTTTCCCTTGAATACAGTTTTCAGCTCCTTAATAATGCCTTTTTCTTCTTCTTCCTCTTCTGTAGGCTGTTCAGCTGCATCTGCATTTTCGTCCACTATTTCATTTCCGTCTGCAACAGTGGAGTCTGTAACATGGTTAATGACAATTGGATGCATTCCGCCACCCATATCAATCTGTTCAATTGTGCTCAGGATTGTGTTTCCGCTTACAACCATGACGATGGCACCGATTGCTTTTTTATTGTCGTTGTAGACAGGAACGCCGTAATGCTGAAGAACGCTGTTTGTTACTGTACTGAATGCAGGATCAGACATGAAATCATTACCGGCAAAAGATTCCTTGAAGTAAGGTCGGGCCGCAAAGTTGATAAGTCGTCCGTCTGCGGTAATGGCATTTCCCTCTGCATCATAGAAGGCCATGTTCTGGATGTTTTCTCCGATTGCCGCTGCAACTTGTGTAAGCTGGGCCTGTTTGTCCGCCAGAGATATGGACTCATCCTTCATGACAGCAAGGGCCGCAATTGAATGAAGGGTCTGAAAATGCTTGTCATTTATTGCCTTAATCTGGTGAACGACATCTGTAGAAAGAGCGTCTATCTGACTGTAGACACTTGTTTCCATTCCATTTGATGCTTCATTGTGAGCTACAAGTCCAAGAGTAATGTTTGCTGTGATAAGAACGGCAAGGAACATTATTAACAGCTTGACAGCCAGTGTTACACGAAGAGATTTGATTTTAGCCATTTTTCCTTCCTTACTAAAAACTTTTGCTATTTAAAAACCCTCTATATTTGTATATCGGGAGTTTTACCTTTATACATAAATCACCGCTTATTCAGTCATTTTATGAGCGTGCCTTTTTTCTCCTTTATTCTCTGAGCATAATCAAAGACATCCTTAATAGGAGTGTCAAAAATCATTCCGCCAAGTGGCAGTTTCCCTGGGGCATCGGGGATAAAATTAACAGTGTGAATGTCTGAGCCGCTGGTTACCGGGAAGTCATATTTCCTTGCATAGAATTCAGCAAGCTCGTTTTCCACAATCTGGTTACCTGCGTTATAAATCTCAACACCATGTATTTCCCTGGGGTGAATATGAATTGCCTTGATGTAATCCCTGAGCCTGAACGGATGAGCCTGAATCATAAGTCCACCGACTTTATTCACTTCCTCAAAAAGCTCCTTATGCCGCATGATTTCTACGTCTGGATGCTCAAGAAGCCATTTTTTATCCAGTCCGTAAACCAGATAATCGTCTCCATTGAAAGTCTGCTCTATGCCAAAGAAAACCTTGAACTCATTCTCTGTTCCCGTCAGATTGTTTTCCATGTTGAATTTCTGAGCCTCTGCAAGTGCATCCTCATAGCCGCTGCAGTAAACATTGACTTTTGTTTCCCAGTCTGCCTCGCGTGGAGCGGCTGTATTTCCTCCAAAGAAGTGATCTGTTACAAAAATACCTGAGTATCCTATATCATAATATGCCTTGATGTAGTCTCTGCCAAAGGAGGAGGCACATGCGCTTGCCTGTGATGTGTGTAAATGACTTTCATACTTAAAAACTTTCATATATATAGTATACTCCACTATTTCCCATTCCACAACAAAAAAAAATTAAAAAAAGTTTTAAAAATATGTTGACATACGACATATATCGTGCTACGATATAGTATATCGAGAGGCGATATAACGTAAGTCGACAATGTTATGGAGCCGTTCAAATGCTGAGGTCAGCAAGGAGAAGAAACATGAAATCAGAACCATTGTCTGAAAGCTATTACTACATTCTGCTGTGTCTTTCCAAGGGACCGAATCACGGTTACGGAATCATGCAGATGACGGATTCGCTTTCGGGCGGAGATGTGAAAATCGGATCGGGAACAATGTACGGTGCAACAAGCAATATGATGAAAAAAAAGTGGATCAAGGAAATTGTTTCGGATGCACCCGGAATGGAACGCAAGAGGCTCTACAGTCTTACCGAAGAGGGCAAAAAAGCGTTTGAGGATGAGGTTCAGCGCCTGAAGAGGATGCTGTCCGCTGTTGAGAAATAAACATAAGGAGACGAACATGAAAGATACTAAAAGAGTTTTTGGATGTTATGCAGCATGGGACTTTAACCGCGAGGTTGATGATTTGAACAGGATGAGCGAGCAGGGATGGCAGCTTAAGAAAGGAGGCCTGTTTTCAAACCTCTTTAAATTGAATAAGGATGTCCGTTACCGCTATCAGCTTGATTTCAACACGCATATTGACGAGATGGGACGTTACATAGAGACATTCCATGAACAGGGCTGGGAATATGTGAATTCAACTTTCAACGGATGGCATTATTTCAGAAAGATTTATGATCCGTCGCTTCCGGCAGAGGAATACGAGATTTACTGCGATAATCAGTCCCTTACTGAGATGCAGGGAAAATGGAAAAGAGTTGCAACCGGCATGTCAGTTGTACTAGGGCTTTTCTTTATTCTGATGGTGATTTTTGACATCAGGGCATTCAGGATTCCGACAACAATTCTCTGCGGTGTGCTGCTGCTTGAGTTGATAATGTTTATTCGCGGCTCCATTGTGATGAGGGATCCCCAGCGTGCCAACATTAGCTCAAGGTCAGGAAAGAAAATAACACCTTTGATTGTAATACTTTTTGCAGGCATTATACTTACAATGTTTGGCATTACACTCAGACCGGATGGCATGACAAGCAGGGCAGAAAGTTACGGGGCAGTTGGTTCAGGTGATGCCGTTGACTTTTATGGCATAGACATAAAATATCCCGATTTCTATCATTTTGAGATAAACGGTAAACTGGGATCTGATGCAATATTCACGCTCAAGAACAAGGATAGCGGAAAAGTGATTTTTACTGAGCGCGTTACTCCTGATGCAAGCGGAAAGGTTCACCTCAAGAAGCACATGAATTTCCTGACACCCGGAGACTACAGCATCTTCTTCAGTGATTTTGCAGGCGGTCCATTGGATCTTGATTTCAACATCGATTAAAATTGAGTTCTGCAGGGAAGTGCACCTCCTGGCTTTCCTGCAGAGGTTTAATTCATTTAAAAAAAAGCAAAATGTCCTTGAAAAATTCTTCATGAGACTATCATAAAATGATAGACTTTAAAAAATATTGTGATACAATATGAGTATGAGTAGAAAACTTTCTGATGAAGAGAAAATGCAGCGTCAATTAAGGCGTGATAAAAAGGCTGTTGAAAAAGAGGCACATCCTCAGGTTGACAAATACGGAGCAAAAATCCTGCGCATTCTGCGGGAAGAAGCTTCGGACAATCCTAATATAAAATACAACTCTGAGTATTTTGAAAAACGCTTTGATGTTTCTAATATCACAATCCTGCGTT
>JAGADS010000102.1 GCA_017613485.1 Treponema sp. | reverse complement strand
GAATTCCAGGGCAACATGTTCGGCCTTATCAACCAGAGGCGCGGTGTAATCATCGATTCAACTGATGAAAACAATACTTCAACTGTAAACGCCGAAGTTCCACTTTCAGAAATGTTCGGATTCTCTACCATCCTCCGTTCTTCAACTCAGGGTAAGGCAGAATTCACAATGGAATTCGAAAAATATGGCCGTGTTCCAAACAATGTTGCAGAAGAACTCATCACTGCATACAAAGAAAAGCGCAAGGCTGAACAGAAATAAGGAGTGAACTATGGCAAAACAGGAATTATACGAACGCAGCCCGATCCGTGCTTTTGACGAAGTTGCAAACGGTGGTCTTAAGGCCGGAGAATTGGGACTGGTTACTTCAAAGAAAGGTCTGGGAAAGACATCTGTTCTGGTTCAGTTCGGTATGGATACTCTGCTCAACGGAAAGCAGCTTGTGCACGTTTCTTTTGACCAGCATTCATCCAACGTAATTTCCTGGTACGACAGCATTTTCAGCGAGATCTCAAAGAAGAAGGCAATTTCTTCTGACGTAAAAGATCAGCTGATCCGCAACCGTACCATCCTTAACTTTAACCAGGACAACTTCAGCCTGGAAAAGGTAGTCAACACACTTAACGCACTCAAGGCAGGCGGTATCGCTGTTGCAGGTGTCGTAATCGACGGTGTTGATTTTACTAAGGCAAAGGAAGCAGACATTCAGGCAGTTGCAAGCTATGCAAAGGCTACAAAGGTAAAGGTTTGGATTTCTGCAACCGCTGACGGCGACAAGCTTGCTGATCAGGCTCCAAAGGCAATCCTTCCGTATTTTACTGCGGTTGTCCACCTTTCTGCATCAAAGGGCGCAGGTACCAAAGTGCAGATTCTTAAGGCAGGCAAAAAGGAGAACATTGAGTCTACACTCAAGCTCGACCAGAAGAGCCTCCTGATTACAAACAAATAATTCACATTTTTGTGATTGTAATGAACCGGTTTCCCCTCGGAGACCGGTTTTTTTATTTTGTTGTTTTGATGGAAATGTCGTAGGCATTTCGAATCCGCGTGACAATCTAAAAGCCATATTTCATCCAGAACCTCACACGGAAGTAAAAAAAAATTCACTTTTTTTCAAAATTTCCCCAAAAAATTGTTAAAAATGACATGTCTGATACTATTTATATAGTATATGGAAATTATCAATTTCCATAATCATAAAAATCTAGGAGGCCAATATGGCAGATAAAATCAAACCCTCCGGGACTGTGACACAGTATCAGGACCGACTTTTCATCTCGATTTTCGGGAAGGATAACGACCAGAGCAAGAAATGGAGGCTTGACCTTTACAACGCACTCAGGGGAACGAATTATACCGACCCTGATGCACTGGAACTCAACACAATCGAAAACGTAATCTACCTTACGATGAGGAATGACATCTCATTCCTCGTAGACTCACAGATGACGCTATTTGAGCAGCAGAGCTCATTTAATCCCAACATGCCCCTGCGCGGACTGATGTATTTCGCACAGCTTTACCAGAAGCACCTTGCCAAGCTTGGAAGAACACTTCTAAGGTCAACGCTAACGAAGATACCGAATCCCCAGTTCATCGTATTCTACAACGGAACGAGAGAGACAGGTGACAGGGAGCTCCTGAAGCTTTCCGATGCCTTTGAGATAAAGGATGACTCAGGACATTATGAATGGTGTGCTGAGCTTATAAACATAAACCCGAACCACAACAAGGCACTTCAAAAAAAATGCAAAGCGTTGTATGATTATGTAAGATATGTCTCCAGAGTAAAGGAGAACAAGAAGAAGGGAATGCCTGTAACTGAAGCTGTTGATGAGGCGGTGAAGTGGGCGATAAAGGAGAACCTGCTGGACGGCTACTTCAGGATACAGAAGGAGGAGATTTTGGCAAACAGTCTTACGGAATTTGATGCAGAGGAAGCCTACCGCGACATCAGGGAGGACGGATTTGAGGAAGGATTCTCCCTGGGTGTCCGGAACAATGCTATAGAGAATGCCCGTAATGCACTTAAGATGAATCTGTCTGTTGAACAGGTTTCCGGAATTACAAATCTTTCTCAAGAGGAAGTCTTAAAACTTAAGGAAGAATTAGTAAAGGAATTTGTACCGCAATAACGAGATCTTCCAAGTAAACATAAAAAAAGGACTGCCAAAATGACAGTCCCTGAGTCGGGCTAACCGAATTCGAATCGGTGACCCCAAGTCCCCCAGACTTGTACGCTAACCAGCTGCGCTATAGCCCGATAAATGAATGTTTGAAATATTATCATAAGACCCTGTTTTATTCAATACCCGGTATCTTTTTTTTACGACGGAAAAATTAAAAAAAATTTTGCAATATTCTGATTTGGGGTCTATAATATTAGTAGATAATAGGAGGACGGACATGGCGGTTATTGCAATCAGTCGGCAGGTGGCATCTCTGGGCGATGAGATAGCGGGTGCGGTGGCAAAGAAACTTGGATATAAGTTCATAGACCGCAAGCAGATTGAATCGCGGATAGTTGAGCTGGGTTTCCCGAAATCAAAGATGTCACGCTATGATGAGCGTAAGCCCGGTTTTTTTGCAAGCCTGAACAAGGATAGGGACGAATACCTTAATTACATGCAGTATGCCGTTCTTGAGGCAGCTTCTCAGGGAAATTGCATACTCATAGGCCGCGGTGCATTTAAAATCCTTGAATCTGTCGACAATATGATTTCAATCCGCCTTGTTTCATGTGATGAGGTCCGTCTTGAGCGTCTTAAAAAGGAATTCAACTGGAATGACAAGCAGGCCCAGGCAAGAATCAATGAGAGCGATGCCAACCGCAAGGGCTTCCACAGGAGTTTTTTCAACATAGACAATGAGGATGCAAGCCAGTACATGCTCACACTCAACACAAGCGTTCTTTCGCTGGAGGATGCGGTAAAGGTAATTGAAGGTGTTGTAAAGAATTATGTGAATGCAGGAAAGGAATCCAACGGCCGCACAAAAATAGAGCAGCTGTTAAAAGGTCAGCGTCTGGTTAACCAGCTTCTGTTCGATTACAAGATGAACATCAATTTCCTGAGGGCAGAGGTGGAGCCTTCTGTGATTACTTTGCATGGAGTTGCAGATTCAATAGGAGTTGCGGATAAGGCTGTTCAGACTGCAGCAAAAATCCTGCCCAGTTGTGAGATAAGAAGTGCCATCACAATTGTGCAGGATTTTAAATCGTATCAGTAAAATGTATTGAATTTCAGGTTTAGATGCTCTTTGCAACGCGCTTGTCATGGGTGCTGAAGTATGCATCCACGATACGCCTCATCTCCTGAATATTTGTGACAATCATAAAGTCGTCATAAATCTCCAGCTTGTTCTTTGCGGAGAATTTATTCAATTCTTCCTTTGCCTCGTCAGGAGAGATTCCAGCCCAGTGAGCCACGTCATTCATGGTAAGGAAGAACTTTCTCCTTGGTGAACCGTCCGGTCCGCGGTCTGCAACAGGAGTCATGTCGTCATACATGAGGAATACATTGGCGATTCGTGCCTGAAGATCCCTGATGACAAGTATGCTGAACCTCTGGTGCTGGTCGTAGATACGCTTGCAGAAGAGCTTCAGGAGGTGCATTGCAATCTGAGGGTTGCCCATGATAAGGATCTTGAAGTTTTCCTTGTTGAATTCAAGGCACTTTACGCTGCCCTTTGCGATACATGTTGCACTTCGCGGTGAGTTGTCAAGGATTGCCATTTCACCAAAGAATTCTCCAGGACGCAAAATGTCAAGGTTCTTCATTGTTCCCTTGATGCACTTTTCAAGCTGAACCTGACCTGACTGAATCAGATAGAAGCAGTCACCCGGTTCAAACTCACTTATGATTACGTCTCCGTCAACATACTGCTTTGAGAAACGCTCGAACATAGGAAGCTCAAACTGCTTAAGGGCATTGTCGTCCTTTGCGATAGAAGAAGCCATTTCCTCAATCTTGCTTTTGTTGGCGGCCTGTCTTTTTTCCTGGGTTATGGCCTGATCCATGAGTTTCTTTGCGGTTCCGGCATTGTCTGCGTTCGGGAATTTTAAGAGAAGCTTCTCACACACACTGCGGCATGAATGGTATTTCTGCTCGTCAAAGAAGCATTTTGCAACGATAAGGAGTCCTGTCTCCGGAGGGAATGAGATTACATCTGTCTTGAGTATGGTTTCTGTCTTGCGGTGAATCTGCCTGAGGCTCTTGCTGAAAACCTTGAGCATTTTCATCAGGACAGCCTGATTGCCGCCAAAGAGTTTCTCAAATTCCTGGACTGACATCTGGACTACCTGAGTGTCGGTCACAACATTTGCCGTTTCTATCCTTGGTTTACGGGCAAGGGCACTTTTTACCCCAAAGAATTCTCCCACATTAACCAGCTCGCTCAACTGGTTGCCGGTCTCCAAATCGGTCTGGGTTAAAACTACAGAACCGGACTGAAGGATGTAAATGCGCTCATCCCTGTCACCCTCAAAGAAAATAATGGAGCCTTTAGCGTACGTCAAAACTTTTGGCATAAAAACTTCTCCTTGACATCATCAAAGTTTTTTATCGTTCTCTTTATAAACGTTATCTTTATAAACAAAGATTATTATATCATATTTTTTAAATTTGTGCTATTATTTTGAGCGAATATGATAGATTTACACACTCATTCAACAGCATCTGACGGAACAATGTCACCGTCGGAATTGATCCGTTACGCGTCTTCCAGGAAAATCTCCGTAATCGCACTCACTGACCATGATACCACCTCTGGATTGAAAGAGGCTTGTCAGGAAGCGGCAAAACAGGGGATAACCTTTGTTCCCGGGATAGAAATCACTGTAAACTGGCCTACAGGAGAATTTCACCTTTTGGGACTGGGGCTTACACACAGTTCTCAGGAATTAAAAGACACCTTACTAAATCTTCGGCAAGAACGGAAAAATCGTAACCGAAAAATGGCGGAAAAATTGCAGGAAAATGGTGTTGACATAAGTTATGAGGAAGTCTATGAGCGTTATGGCACAGAAAACATAGGAAGGCCTCATTTTGCCTCTGTCATGGCGGAAAAAGGCATCGTAAGGCACCGTCAGCAGGCATTTGACGTGTATTTTGCATCAGGAAGGCCGTGTTACATCCCGCGTGGAGGTGTGGACCTGGATAAGGCGGTTCAGGGTATTAAAACAAGCGGTGGAATTCCGGTTCAGGCACATCCCCTTTCGATGTATATTTCATGGGGAAAAATGGACGATGCGATAAGGGATGTAAAGGCATCTGGTGTTGAAGGACTTGAAGCGTGGCATTCAGCGGTCAGGGTGGGGCAGGCACAGCGGCTTGAGAAACTGGCACGGAGTCTGGGTATGATTGTTACCGGCGGCTCTGATTTTCATGGCGAGAGAGTGCGTGCAGACCGTCACATAGGGTATACTGCGGGGAACAAGCCCATAGAGGACAGGTTCTGGACGGAGGAGCTTAAACCGCTTCTGGACAAAACGCATGGGACAGATGTCTTGACGTATGAAGAG